>CBCTLT010000315.1:0-2832 GCA_965147785.1 uncultured Oscillospiraceae bacterium | reverse complement strand
CCGTGGACTATGACAGCGTGGCCGCCGCTTACCTGGGCGGTATGATTGCCAAGGGAGTGGACGGGCCCATGATGATGCAGGTGGACCGTGGTGAAGCACTGAAGGTCAATAAAAATGGTGTTCGCTGGATCAACGAGTCCATCAATAGCGAGTCCTCCATCTGGGCACAGATCAAGCAGCCCGGCTGTGCCTCCTTCACCATTTTGGATGACGCCATTCTTCATGCTCCGGCCGAAGCGCCCTACCGACCTGTGGTAAACCGGACGGGCCGAAATATTGGAGAGGGCATCCCAAATCCGGACGGTACCTTCTCCAAGGCCGTCAGCTTCGGACCTCCCGGTGGTCACGGGCCCGGAGGCCCTGGTGGCCCTGGCGGTCTGCAAGGCGATCCCGCTGACGGACTGCGGGCTGCCGCCAAGTACGACGGCAAGCATGTTTTTGTGGCGGATACTCTGGAGGATCTGGCCCGACAGGCCGGTTTCCCGGTGGAGACCTTCCTGAATACTGTGGCAAGGTACAACGCCCTGTGCGAAAAGGGTCACGACGACGATTTCTACAAGCTGCCCAACTATCTCAAGCCCATCGTACAGGGGCCGTTCTACGCCATCCGCAGCCATATGGCTACCGACGGTGTCTTCGGCGGACTGGACGCCGACGAAAATGTCAACGTCCTCAGCCATGGTTCCCCGGTGGAAGGGTTGTACTGTGCCGGCGATACCATCGGCAACCGCTACATCAACCAGGGCGGCGAAAAGCTAGAGTGCATTAACGACTTTTCCTGGGCCTTCGCCAGCGGTTACCTGGCAGCCAAGAAAATGCTGGAGTATTTGCGCTGAATCAATGATTACAGTAAGCAACAAAACCATATGGCAAAAACGGGAGGAAGTTCGCAGCTGCGAATTTCCTCCCATTTCCCATATCAATCGCACCTTGTGTCTATGGGATCACCCCATGGCGGCAAGCTCCAGCGAGGTGGCTGAGGCTATGACGACCCGCTCCGCAGCGCTTTCCGCATACAAGATCCAATCCATGCCTTCCAGCGCTACGGTCCAATTGGTCATGGCGCAGTAATCCGCCACATGTCCGGATTCCATAATCTCGGAAAACAGCGCGCAGAACACATCTGCTTCTGTTGCAAATTCCACATCCCAGACTCTGTTTTCCAGCACTGCTGCATCCAGCGGAAAAAAGAGGTCCTGGTATTTTTCCTGTAACTCCTCCTGGTTTGCAACGGCTGCGCTGTAGTCCGCGTGAAGCAGCCGGTAGAGCAGCAGGTCCTCCCAAGTCAGCATTTCCTCCGTCTCACCGGTATAGTAGCCAGACAGATTGGGAATGGATGCTGCAGCAACCGTCAGCAACGGTTCCTCACTTTCTATGCTCCCCACACCGAATTCCGTGGTGAAGAAATCTCCCGTCTCCAGCGACAGGTCCCGAAGTCCTTGGAGATACTGCTTCTCCCAATCAGGGGCCGGTTCAATTTCGTTTCGGGAGAGAAAATTACAAAGCATGGTATAGCCATACAGTCTGTGGCGGTAATAGGAATTAACACTGTCCTGGTTGTCTGGATCATACTCCATCGCCAGCGGCATCGACAGCAGATATACATATTTGTCATCCTTGCCCAACAGGAGTTGGTTGTCTTGAAAGTCAACCTGTGTCCATTCCTCCAGACTTATTCCACATTCTGCTATAAAATCCTCCACGGCCCAGGTCTGGATGCGCCAAACCTCTCCATCACCCTCGGCGGCATCACTCTCCCGAGATATGCTATCATACAAGGCAAACAGTGTTGGCATTTCCTCATTGCTGGTGGCATCCTCAAAAAATTCCTCCGGCACTTCCAACACCAGGTCCATTGCCGTCAATTCTCCCCAGTACGATTGTCGGTAGTCTGCCGCCGCAGCAACATCTACGGGTACTGGCAGATCCGCAAACAAGCCGGAATAAGATTCGCTGGTGGATTCAATCTCCGCGGTGGATACAGCGGAATCCGTTTCGTTTGGCGTCTGTATAGGTGTCTGTGTAGGTGTCTCTTCTGGAAGAAGCTCGTTTGCAGATGCCTGCTGCTCCTGTGTTTCCTCGTAGGTATCTATACTGCCCAAACGCACAAGCCCATCCGCATAGATCAGCCAGCAAAGCTCCCCTGTCCCGTTTTCATCCGCAGGACCATAGCAGGCCATGGACACCTGTTCCGTCCCCTGCTGATCCTGTTGTACAGACATAGACCAGTTTTTTTCATCGTTGACATAGGTGGAGAAGAAATCTGGATTTTCCTGTAGCCAGGCCACAAAAGCGTCTTTGATTGCTTCATTAATCTCGTCCGCACCGTCCGCTCCATAGACCTTTTCCCGCATGGCAGTGACCTGCTGCTGTGGGACGGTAGGGGAGGGGCTGGAAATCGAAGCGCTGGGCGAAAGCGTGGTCGGGCTTGCCGCAGCGCCAAGCCTGCTGATCCGGAACAGACCCATGGTGCCAAAAAGCAGAATGCAGCAAAGGCAGGCCGCCACAGAGCCCCATTTTAGCCACACAGGCACAGTTTTCCCAGCCTGCTCCGCATCCAACACCCATGCTTCCGGAATATTTCCTATAGCATCCAACAGATCTTCAGCTTTCATCCAACATCACCCCCTTTTCTGCCAGAAAGTCCCGCAGCCGTTTTCGTGTCCGGTAAAGAATACTTCGGGTCTTTGCGACGCTGTACCCGTATTGCTTGGCGATCTCCGGGATCGAGCAAAAATGCCAGTACCGGCGGATAAACACCCGACGGTGTGCCAGTGGAAGCTCCTGCAGGAATTGGTTGCTCCAATGGGATAATTCCTCATCGAGCAGCTG
>CBCTLT010000314.1:0-2843 GCA_965147785.1 uncultured Oscillospiraceae bacterium | reverse complement strand
AGGGAGACGGGTGTTCAGGTTTACACCCTCAATACCATGATGGATGGACAGACGGACTATTTCACCGCCATGCGGGATAATGTGGCCGCTGTAAAGGAGGCCCTGTCATGAGTGTGGTCAAGCACGGCGGCCAGGGCTGTGACGGCCATTGCTGCCTGAAGATCGAGCACCTGGGGGTCAAGATCGACGGAGAGGATATTTTGAAGGACGTCAATCTGCACATCCACTGCGGCGAGATCATTGCTCTTATCGGCCCCAATGGCGCCGGAAAATCCACCATGATCAAGTCCATTTTGGGACAGCGGGAATATGCGGGAAAGATCACGTTTCAGCCTGCCGGCAGCCGCAGCCGGCGGTTTCGCATTGGATATGTGCCCCAGAGTCCCAGCTTTGAGCCGGGAGAACCGGTGACGGTGCTGGATCTGTTCCAAATGTGTATTGGAAAAACACCGGCGTTTTTGCCGGTGGGACGGCGGCAGAGAGAGGTCGTGCTGTCCTGCCTCAAAAATGTCCATGGCGAGGGCCTGATCGACAAAAAGATCGGCGCGTTGTCCGGCGGAGAATTGCAGCGGGTGCTGCTGGCGTTGGCCCTGGAGCCGGTGCCGGATATTTTGATTTTGGATGAGCCCTTGTCCGGCGTGGATGTGGAGGGCATGCACAGCCTTTTGACCATGTTGGATGAGATCCGCAACCACTTTGATCTTTCCATTCTGATGGTGACCCATGATTTTTCTACCCTGAACCGATTTGTGGACAAGGTGGTGCTCCTGAAGGAGACCATTTTGACCCAGGGAACACCGGAGCAGGTGCTGGCTTCACCGGAGTTCCGGGATGCCTTCCATATGGCGGGAGGTGCAACGTGATGGAACTGTGGTATGATCTGCTGTCGATCCTGCCCTTTGAATGGGCCCAGCCGGGACAGATGATTTTTATGAAAAATGCCCTGCTGGGGGTGCTGGTTTTATGCCCTCTGCTGGGGCTGCTGTCCTGCCACATCGTTACCGGCAGAATGAGCTTTTTCTCTGATGCCTTGGGACATTCTGCCTTTACAGGAATTGCTATCGGTGTGATCTGTGGCGCTGTTTTCCCCATGGCGGTGGCTGTGGGACTGAGCGCATTGCTGGCGCTGCTGTTCACCTATGTGCGGCGGAAATCCACCCTGTCCGGGGATACGGTCATTGGCGTGTTTTCCTCCACTGCGGTGGCGTTGGGTATTTTTATTGCCACCTGGGGTGGTGGCAGCTTCACCAAATTCAATAGTTATCTGATCGGAGATATTCTCTCTGTCACACCGGTGGAGATTGGATTGCTGGCCCTGGTGCTGGCAGTGGTGATTTTGCTGTGGTGCTTGTTTGCCAACCGACTGTTCCTCAGCGTGCTGCATCCGCAGGTGGCGGACAGCCGAGGGGTCCAGGTGGGCCTGGTTCAGGGATTGTTTACCGTGGTGATTGCCGTGGTGGTGACCATGGCCCTTTCCTGGGTGGGCCTGCTGGTGATCAACAGCCTTTTGGTGCTGCCGGCTGCCGCGGCTCGTAACTTTGCCAAAAATCTGCGGCAGTACCATCTGTTTTCGGTGCTGGGCGCTTTGGTTTGTGGAATTTTAGGTCTGATGACCTCGTATTATTGGGGCTGCTCCACAGGAGCTGCCGTGTCGCTGCTGCTGGCAGTCTACTTCTTCGTGGGATTCCTGCTACGGCGTCGTGGAACTTGAGAGAAGCCTGACCCCAAGGGGGATGTTTATATGCGATATGCGTTTAATAATGACATTGATGTGCACAGTACTCTGTCTACCGACGTGCTGATCGTTGGCGCAGGAATTGCCGGACTCTATACGGCGCTGCACATTGCCAAGGAGAAGTCCGTATTGGTCCTCAGCAAGGAGAGCATCGAGATCAGCAACTCCTATCTGGCCCAGGGGGGCATTGCCGCAGCCATATTGCCGGACGATCAGACCATCTTCCATGTGGAGGATACCCTGGTGGCCGGAGCCGGACTCTGCGATAAAAAAGCGGTGGAGGTGCTCTGCGCCGAGGGGCCCAGTGACATCCATACGCTGGTGGATTGGCAGGTACCCTTTGACCTCAACGCCTACGGAGATCTATCTGTGGGCCGGGAAGGGGGGCATCACAAGAGTCGGATCGTCCATGCAGGCGGAGACGCCACTGGACGGGAAACCGTCAAAACCTTGGCTGCAATTGCCCAAGGCAGAGACAACATCACCTTTATGGAGCACGCCTGCCTGGTGGACGTCCTTCTGGATGACAACGGCGAGGTGTCCGGCGCGCTGCTCAATAACGATGGGTACATCCTTTGCAATACAGCCAATGTGGTCATTGCCACCGGTGGCATTGGCCAGATCTATGAATACTCCACCAACCCCACAGTGGCTACAGGAGACGGCTTGGGGGCTGCCATTCGCGCAGGAGCCAAATTGCAGGATATGGAGTTTATTCAATTCCACCCCACGGGTCTCTACAGTCCCACCAGGGAGAGCCGGGCATTTTTGATTTCTGAGGCAGTTCGGGGGGATGGCGGAAAACTCATCAACGCCAAAGGGGAACGGTTTATGGAACACCAGCACGAGCTGGGAGAACTGGCTCCCCGGGATATTGTGGCCCGGGGCATTCAGGCGGAACTGACGGCGTCGGGTATGGACCATGTGTTCCTGGATATTACCTTTCGGGACGCGGAATACCTGCAAAAGCGCTTTCCCACCATCTATCAGGAATGCCTCAAACGAGGAATCGATATATCCAAGGATTATATTCCCGTTCGTCCGGTGCAGCACTATATGATGGGCGGTATCGCCACGGATCTCCACGGCATGACCAACATTACAGGCT
>CBCTLT010000313.1:0-2843 GCA_965147785.1 uncultured Oscillospiraceae bacterium | reverse complement strand
ATTCGGTAAGTGACAGAGCACATGCAGCAGTCGGATCGCCATGGCAACTTCCTGGGCATATGGCGTATCTTCGTCCAGATAGGCAAGCCTCTCGGGGTAGGAGCCGCAAAGTATTTCAGACAGCTGCGTCTGAAATTCCGCAGAATCGGCTGGAATGGCGCTGAAATCTGTCTGGAGAAGCCGATATACCAGCAGATCTTCCCAGGACAAGGACGGGGCCGGTTCCTCCGAGTCGTGAAAATACTGGCTTAAATTAGGGATTGCAGCAGCTGCTTCTGTCAGGAGTGGTTCCGAGCTAGTAGTAGGCCCTGCGCCAAATTCGACTCGGTAGAAATCGTCTGTGGCCAGATTGCAGAGCCGCATCCGGTAGCTTGCCTCCCAATACGGGTTTTGCGCAATGGTGTTTCGCTCCAAAAAGTCCGACAGCATGGTAAAGCCATAGAGACTGTGGTGGTAGTAAGAACGGATGCTTTCTGCGTCCTCCCCATACCGCACATCCGTTGGGAAGGAAAGCAGGTACATCTCATCCCCATCCCGTCCCAGCAGGATCGTATTATAGCCAAATTCATCCTGGGGCCACTCCGTGGCACTGAGGCCATATTCTGCAGTAAAATCCGCCGCAGTCATGGCGGAGAGGTACCAGACTTCTCCGCCCAGATCCTCGGTGTCAAGAGAAAGTGCGTCCCGGGAAACCTGATCGTACAACGTAAACAGGGTGTCGTCCGTGGGATTGCAGAGAACTTCGTCGGAGAAATCTGCGGGGACTTCCAGTTGGAGACCATATACCGCCTCCGTAAACACCTGCGCGGCTGCTTCGTCGTAGGCAGCAGCTTCCTCCAGAGGAATGCTGCTGTCGGGTGCGTTGGGGAATCGTGGGGCAGTCTCTGCATTGTCCTGTTCACTGCTGGAATCCATGGGCGTTTCTTCGGTATCTGGAGCGGCCTCCGGGGGAACCACCGTCTCATGGCCGGAAGGAACGGAATGGGCAGGCTGATTTGTCGTGGAGGATTCCCCAGGGGCTGTCAGGTGATATAACCCAACCATACCGAGTATGACAGCGCAGCAGAGGCATACGGCAATGGAACCCCATTTCAGCCACACCGGGATGGCTTTCTTGTTTGGTTCTGCGTCTTCCACCCATTCAGCCCGGATGTGGCCCATGGCGTATAGAAACTCTTCCGATCTAGTCAACCTGTACACCCCTTTCAGCCAGATATGTACGGAAACGTGCCCGCATTCGGTGCAGCATACTGGTAACCTTGGCAGCGCTGTAGCCGTGCTGCTGCGCAATCTCTGCAATGGAGCAAAAATACCAGTAGCGCTGGATGAATACTCTGCGCTGGGGTATGGAAAGCGTATGCAAAAAATCGTTGATATAACCGGTCAATTCCTTTTGCATGAGCCATTGCTCCAAATCAGAGCCGTCGCCAAGACAATGTTCCAGATCTTCCAGCACAAGCGGATAGGCGCCGGCGCCACGTTTCTTTGCGGCCGCTTTTCTCCGGTAGTCGAGGGCCAGATTGCGTGTGATCTGCCCGATAAAAGCACGAAATCTGGAAGGCCGTGTGGGAGGGATCGCATTCCATACATGAAGATAGGTATCGTTGACGCATTCCTCGGTGTCCTCCTGATTGCTTAAAATGCGAAAGGCGATCGAGTTGCAGTATCCTCCATATTTCTGCGCTGTATAGTAGATGGCGTGTTCATCTCTTTTCCAGTATAGGGAAATAATCTGCTCGTCTTTCATGGATGGGAGCCCTCCCTTATGATCCTTCTTCATTATTCATGACGTATATTGTCCTAAAATCATTTCAAAATGTATTAAAATTCTGTATCTAAAAAAGCAAAAAAGTCCCGAAACCAGATGGTTTCGGGACTTTACTGGAGCTGCTAGCCAGATTCGAACTGGCGACCTCATCCTTACCAATCCCCACGGTGAGGTTTCAGCGAGTATACGCCTGGTACAAAGCAATACAATCTGGTATGCCAAAACCCATTGAAAATCCTGCACTTTTCGGTCAAACCAGTACAAACTGGCGCAAGCCAGACAAGGGTGGGATAAGCCCCCAAACGGCGGCTTTGTACGCAGAATGTACGCAATTTTGCTGTGCAACCTTTTTATTATAGCTGCTGTCGAAAAGTGAAACGGTAGTCTTGACAAAAAACAGAAAAAAGTATATGATAAAAATGAATGATCATTCATAAAGCAAGTGAGGCAATTATGGCAATTTCTAAGACAGATATTATTGATGCAACTATCCGTTGCACTTCCCGAGTGGGGCTTCCTGCAGTGACCATGAACACCATTGGCAAGGAGGTCGGAATTCTTGCGCAGGGGCTATACAACCACTTTGACAGTAAGGATGCGATTCTCAAGGCCTGCTTTGATTCCTGCAACCATCAGCTGGCCGCGCAGTTTGCCGGAGTTACGCTAGACCCGGAAGATGACCTGCAAACTGCCCTCAAGAAGCTCTGGATGCGGTACTTTCTGTTCTTTGTGAACCATCCGGGCGAGTGCTGCTTCTACCGGCAGTACCGGGAGCTTGCCGTGGCACCGCCGCCGAAGGAGGATGGGGAAAGCACTTTCCACAGCGACTCAGTGTTCCGGCACCTTTGGAACCTGATTGACGAGCTGGATGAAAAATACGACCTGTTTGCCTCAGTGCCCAAAAATATGATGGTCTACTATGTGCGGAATATCACGCCGTACCTGGCCCGGAGTTTCTCTGATGACATTATCCCTGACACGCCAGAGAATCGGGAGCATATGTGGAAGCTGGTTTCACAGGGGTTTTCAAATCTCTGGAACAAGTAAATTCTGCCCCAATACCATTTTTCGGTAT
>CBCTLT010000312.1:0-2853 GCA_965147785.1 uncultured Oscillospiraceae bacterium | reverse complement strand
TACCCGTCTGCGCCTCATCCAAATACATGCCGTCCACATCCGGCGCGTTTTGAAGGGCTATGACATAAGAGCGGTGCTGATACAGCTTGAGAAAATAACTGCCGTGCTTGTTGAGAAAGGGAAAGTGGGTAGTCACGATGATCTTCTTGGCACGAATCCAGCCATGATTTGTCACAGCCGTGGTGCCGATCAGCTCACGCACCCGCGTGTGCTCATAAATGTGTAGGCCTTTTCCAATGCCAGAGACGAATTTCAGCGGATGAAACTGTGCCTGATTAGGGAATCTAACCGCGCCGGCAACATGAAAAGGAAGAGGGAGCTTGTTCACAAATTCAGCCGGAAAGCCCAGTGTTTCCAGGGCATTCAGTTCCCGCTCAATCTTACGCCGGTCGTCCAGAGAATAGGTGTAGGCCACCTTTTCCTCAAAGTCGCAGTCAATATGTCGGCACAATTCCCGGTATGTTTGAAGCGCTGCCTCGTGGGCGGCAAGATATTGCCTTGCTTGCCCGATTCCAAACTTGGAAAGCAGCTTTTCATAGATCAGCCCGTGCTGGCTGGTAATCTTGGCGGTGGTGTTTTTAGTGATGCCGCTGCATACTGTCTCCGCTTCTACCAGCACATAAGGCACACCGGCACAGTGCAGCTGATAGGCACACAGAACGCCCGCCATACCGCCGCCGATGATCAGCACATCGGTATTTATATCTCCGTCCTGAGCCGGAAAGTTTGGTTGCTCCCAGGTTTGCTCCCATAATGATCCCATATACTTCTCCCCAATGATTGTTTTGCTGATAGTGTGATCCAAACGGAGAAAAAATATGTCTTTCCTTATGCCCCATGATCCGGAACAAATTCATAGACAGCGTGGTCACTTTGCAGATCAAATACCGGTTTTCCTCTTTTCCACAGTCTGGCCCGCAGGTGAGCATTGCAGCTCTCCCGAATGGTATTGGACATTTTTCCACACTGTGGCGCACAAAGGGGATGACCTGCATGGGAGGGGGCTATTTCCAATTCCAGCAGAAGTCTGCCTTGAGACAGGCAGATATGTTCTGGAGTAAATGCTTGAACCTTAACGCCCCTATAAGTTGCCAAACGATACTCCTTGCCCTGATACAAGATGGCGCAGATGCATCCACAAAAGGAACTTCCGCAAAATGGGATATGGGCGATTGAGACCATAATAGAACATGGTTTCGGAAAATCGTTGCACTGCATCCACAGATAGGAGCGGGGAAAAGAGGTTCCGCTGTCCTTTTCAACATAGCCCAGACCGCCATCGAAGCTGTGCATGTGTCCATCCAGTATGACACTGCCTTGGAGCGTATGCGCCATGCTGAGAACGCCGTGCCGGCACTCCATGGGGAAAAACCGGAATGGTCCCATGATATCGGAACCAAGCGGCGCAAATGGGCCATAGGCAATATCGCCGATAATACCGGGCAACTCAATGTGGCAGCCTTGCGTTGAAAACCAACATCGGTCCGCGCGTATTGTGCCGTCACTGACGGTCAAATTTGATATTTTAAATTGTCGCGCACCTTCTTGCGAAATCAGTTGGATAAAAGCACCGCTCTCTGCCTGACCGGGGATGAATGCAACCATGTCATTCTCTTTTTGATGCTTAAAATACCAACCCTCAAAACCGCTTTGTCCGGATATACCCATGTTACAACTCTCCTTATAGGGATGTACTTAGTATGCCCGAATGGGCGGCATATAAGACACGTTTATTCGGTTCTCAACGAAGCCTAGGCGAATATGACGGCAGATATGCTGCTTCGGGACGAGAATTAACCGTATTCAGCAGATGTTCTACTACCATGAGACAGGTCTCACATAGATCTGTCATCGAGATGCTCCCGTGCACGGGACTTCTAGAAGACACGGTGTTTCCGCACATGCTTTTTCCGTCGTTTGCTGGTTCTCATACCCAAAAAAACTAGCAGGCACCATGGGCCTGCTAGTTTTTGCAATTCCAACAAAGCACACAGGCTGCTGGAGAATTATAAAAATCTGTTCGGGGCAAACCCAGGAATCTGGACGCAGCTCTTGCACTTAGATTAGATGTGCCGCCGCATAGCCCGTCATCACACCGTGGCGGATGCCATGTTTCGTGGTGTTACTGCTGGGCTTGGGCAGCTGATTCATGCTGATTACAGTACTTTTAAGTGGCCCCTCAAGGATTATAAGGACTGGCTCATACGGCAGTGTGAAAAGAATGGAGTTCAAATTCATTTGAGTGTGGCACCTACACCGGAAGAACTGACGGCAATGAATTACGATGTGGTATTTGCCGCTCTGGGCGCACGCCCCAATTTTCTGCCCATCCCGGGCATGGAAGGCCAGAACGTGACGTTTGCCATGGATGTGTATGGCCACGAAGGAGAGCTGGGCCACAATGTTGTGGTGGTGGGCGGCGCGGAAACGGGCATAGAAACTGCCCTTTATCTGGAGGAATGTGGTCATACAGTTACCGTGCTGTCTCGGCAGAAGGAAATTGCGCCGGACTGTGACCGAATCCACTACCGGGAGGTGGTACTGGATGCCTGCCACAACGCTAAAAATATGACCTTTCTTCTCGAGGCATCCACTACCGCGATTCTTCCTGACGGAGTGGAATATCGGGATAAGGACGGCGCAACCCATAAGATATGTGCTGATAGCGTTGTGGTATCCGGTGGAAGCCGGCCTCTGCAGCAGGAGGCCCTTCAATATGCTGGATGCGCGCCGGAATTTAAAATTCTGGGAGATTGCAATGTTGTTTCCAATATGCAGGCCGCTATCCGTAGTGGCTTTGCGGCAGCATCCCTGATTTAATTGACCTTTTGTTCTTTCTCTAAAAACTATGTC
>CBCTLT010000311.1:0-2862 GCA_965147785.1 uncultured Oscillospiraceae bacterium | reverse complement strand
GTATGGCGGCGAGGGCTGCGCCAGTACCTTTACCAGCAACGGAGATGTGGCGCTGCAGCAACCCACCGGCGTGGTGGAAGCGGTGGATCCGGTGATCCTCTGCGCCAAGATCGAGGACCTGTGCCACTGCCACGCTCAGAGTCCCTGCTGCTGCAGTGACAGCGACCTGCCGCCGGAGGTGGCGGCTGCCTTTGACGACAATCTGGTGTTTAACGGCATGAGCCGGCAGCTTCAGGTGACGCTGGGACAGTTCAGCCTGGTGCGGCTGGAGCGGGAGACCCAGATCCTGATCCCCAGCTATGACTATTGCATCCCCTCCAAGGAGTGCTGCGAGGGAAGCTGCGGCTGCCCCGAGAATCCCTGCGAGGCCTTTGCCAAAATGCAGTTCCCGGTGAGCGCCTTCTTCCCCACCCAGGAAGGGACCACTATCTGCAGCAATTCCCGTCAGGGCGGTAAGAACTGCTGCTGCGAGACCAGCAGCCGAGAGACGGCCTGCGAGGCAGCCCAGAATGCCCTGGCTACGGCACAGCAATCCGTAGACGTAGCCTGCCGGACGGAAAATCGCAGCAATTGCCAAATGTCAAATCGTCGGAGATAATGGTGAAGCCCCCGAAAGTCGGTGCTTTCGGGGGCATTATTAACATGGCTGTGGATTTTGCCGGATTTTGGAGAGAAATGAAATGCGTTCTGTAGTGTTTATACAAAAATCCCCAAAAGGCTTGACAGCCCGAGGAACTGCGTGATAAGATACTATCAGATCAAGCTACGAATAGAGGCGCGAAGCCCATCAGTATCCTAGGGCAAGGACAGGCATCCGTCCGGGAGAAAGGGAGTTTCGCCGAAGGGCTGTGGTATGCCTGTGCCATGGTTGCCTGGGCCGTCGGAAAATATCCGCCGGACTGCCACAAACTGTGGAGCGCTATCGGCCGGTCATGATACTGTCTAAAGATTTAGTCGTGTATTCAGCCATGGATGACTCCAGTTGTCCATGGCTGATTTATTTTTGTAAAAGTGGAGGAAACGATCATGAAGAAAATTTTTGCTTTGCTTTTGGCTGCGGCCATGCTGCTTGGTATGACGGCCTGCGGTACGGAAGAGACGTCCGTGGCGTCCGAGGAAACAGCAACTTCGGCGGAGTCTGCGGAAACGGCTGCCACTGAGGCGGCAGCCACCGAGGCAGCTTCTGCCGGTGACAGCGCTGCCATTCCCGGTCTGGAGGACGGCGTGCTCACTATCGCGATGGAGTGTGCCTACGCCCCCTATAACTGGACCCAGACCGACGACAGCAACGGCGCTGTGCCCATCAAGGATTCCACCGACTATGCCAACGGCTACGACGTGATGATCGCGAAGAAGATCTGCGAAGCCAACGGCTGGGAACTGGAAGTCATCCGCACCGACTGGGATTCCCTGGTGCCCGGCGTCCAGACCGGTACCTATGACGCGGTGATTGCCGGTCAGTCCATGACGGCGGAACGGATGGAGCAGGTGGACTTTGCCGGTCCCTACTTCTATGCCTCCATTGTCTGCGTCACCAAGGCAGATGGCCCCTATGCCAATGCGGCAGGGCTTTCCGATCTCTCCGGCGGCACCTGCACCGCCCAGATCGCCACCATCTGGTATGACTCCATGCTGCCCCAGATCGAGGGAGCTCAGATCCAGACCGCAGCAGAGACCGCCCCTGCCATGCTGATGGCCCTGGAGACCGATCAGGTGGACTTCATCTGCACGGATATGCCCACGGCCATGGGTGCTGTAGCCGCCTATCCTGACATGAAGATCCTGGATTTCAGCGACTCCGAGGACGGTTTTACCGTGGATGAGGGCGAGATCAATATCGGCATCTCTGTCCAGAAGGGCAACACCGCCCTGGTGGACGCCATCAACAGCGTGCTGGACACTATGACTGCGGACGATTTTAACGATCTCATGAACGAAGCAATCGCTGTGCAGCCTGTGGGCGAATAATCCAAACATTGTATAGCAGGCGAGGGGATAGTGCCCCTCGCCTGGGCCCCTGTTTTGGGGCCTAAGAAAAGAGAAGGGAGTGCTTCCAATTGGATCGAATCCTACAACTGGGGCAGGACATCGCAAAGCTGTGGACCAAATACAGCGGCTCTTATTTCTCAGGTATTAAAAATACGCTGGTGCTTGCACTGGTGGCTACGGTCATTGGCTGCATCATCGGCTTTATCTGCGGCGTGCTCCAGACCATTCCCCATACCAAGACCGATCACCCCGTAAAGCGGTTTTTCCTGGCGGTGATCCGGGTGGTGGTCCGGATCTATGTGGAGGTGTTCCGCGGGACCCCTATGGTGCTCCAGGCGGTATTTGTCTACTACGGACTGCCCTATTTCACCAATAACGCGGTGCAGTTCTCCAATGTGTGGCTGGCAGCCATTCTGGTGGTGTCCATCAATACGGGCGCCTATATGGCGGAAACGGTCCGGGGCGGCATTTTGTCCATTGACCCGGGACAGACCGAGGGGGCCAAGGCCATCGGCATGAATCATGTGAAAACCATGCTGTATGTGATCCTGCCCCAGGCTCTGCGGAACATCCTGCCCCAGATCGGAAACAACTTTATTATCAACGTGAAGGATACCTCCGTCATGTTCATCATCTCCTTTACGGACTTCTTCGCCACACACCGGGCTGTGGTGGGCGCTACATATCTTTATTTCCCCTCGGCTACCATTGAGATGGTGGGGTATCTCTGCATGACTCTGATTGCCTCCTTCCTGCTCCGGCTCTGGGAGAAAGTGCTGGCTGGCAGTTCCAGCTATTCTCTTGCCACGACGGATCAGCTGGCTCCTACGGCCGGGATGCTGAATTATCCTGGCAAGGGCAGCAATTTTGATG
>CBCTLT010000310.1:0-2865 GCA_965147785.1 uncultured Oscillospiraceae bacterium | reverse complement strand
GGTGGGGTATCTTCCACTGCATCTATGCAGTGTAGCCATGTTTATATGCCTGTATGCCGCATGGCATCCCAGGTCGGATACCGTCGGGCAGCTGCTGTGGAGTCTGTGCTTTTCCGGGGGATTGGCCGCGCTGCTGTTTCCCGACTGGACCAAGCTTCCGCTGTGGCATTTTCTCTCCATCCACAGTTTTATCTACCATGCCATGCTGGTGCAGTTTTCTCTGATCGCGGTCATTACCGGACAGGCCCGGCCACGGATAGGGAAACTGTGGAAGGTGGGGCTCTTTTTGGTGGGAATCGCGATTCCGGTGTATTGGATCAACGGCCAGCTGCACACAAATTATATGTTCCTCAACGAGCCTGTGACAGGTTCTCCCTTGGAATTGTGTGCAAAATTGCCCGGGCAATGGGGGTATTTGGGTGGATATGCGCTGCTGGTTACAGCGGTACTGCTGATGCTGAATCTGCCGTTTAGCCTGGGGGCACGGTGGTTGACGCGGAAAAGAGAAATGTAGAAAATAAAGCGTTTTTGAGAAAACATTCTTGTGCAAAATCACGGCATGAAAAAATGAATAGCAAAATACTGGAAGTGCAACTGTCTCAAATGAGACAAAAAGCAAAATCATTATCTTTGGGTTGTGAAAAAAGTCACAGACTTTATATTTTCGTTATTTTTGGTGGCAGGACCCATGAAAATGCCCCGAAGAAATCCCCAAAATGGGGATTTTCAAAGCGTAAAATTTACGCTATAATATAGGTAAGCCCTGACCGAATGCTACGGGGAGGCGGGGCGGAATGTTGGTACACTGTGGGCGCTATGGCCCAAAAAGGAGGAAATCTTTTATGCCAAACACAAAAACTGTTGTTCCCTATTCCGGCACACCGGAGCAGGAAGCAAAGCTGAAGGCTGTGATCGAGCAGTATAAGGATGTCCCCGGCGGCACCATGCCTGTGATGCAGCAAGCGCAGGAGATCTTTGGATATCTGCCGGAAGAAGTTCAGATCATGATCGCTGAGGGACTGGACATTCCCCTGGAGGAAGTTTACGGTATATCGACCTTCTATTCGCTCTACAACCTGAATCCCAAGGGCCAGTACAAGATCACCGTATGTCTCGGTACTGCCTGCTATGTCAAGGGATCTCAGGCGATCCTGGATAAGATCGTGACACGGCTGGGATGTCCTGTGGGCTCCATTTCTCCCGACGGAAAGTATTCTGTGGATGCCACCCGTTGCGTGGGTGCCTGCGGCCTGGCTCCTGTGATGATGGTTAACGACGACGTCTACGGCCGGATGACTCCCGACCAGGTGGATGACGTTCTGGCGAAATATAAGTAATGAAGGAGCTCAGCCTCAATATTCTGGATATTGCCAAAAACTCGGTGACAGCCGGGGCCACGTTGGTGGAAATCACCGTGGAGGAAACCCCTGTCCGACTGACGATTTCTGTACGGGACAACGGGTGCGGCATGACGCCGGAGTTTGTGGCAAGGGTGACGGACCCATTTACCACCACCAGAACCACCAGAAAGGTGGGGCTGGGGATCCCGCTGCTTCAGATGGAAGCGCAGATGGCGGGCGGAGATTTGACCATTGAGTCGGAGGTGGGGAAAGGGACCACGCTCACAGCCTGGTTTGATCCCACCAATATTGATATGCCGCCCTTGGGAGATCTGACCTCCTCTATTGTAACGCTGATCCAGGGCAGTCCGGACATTGATTTCCTCTTTACCCACCAGGTGGGGGAGGAGCGCTACGTCCTTGACACCCGTGAGATCCGAGAGATCATGGGGGGGATTTCCCTGGCTGAGCCCGAAATACTGGGCTGGCTGACTGATTTTCTTACAGAAAATGAATCCACTTTAGAAGGGAAGCGTTGAAGCAATGAAATCTTTGGAAGAGCTGAAAGCACTCCGCGAAAGCATGCAGGCCAAGATGAACCTCCGGAAGGAGGACGGCGACACCATTCGTGTGGTTGTCGGTATGGCCACCTGCGGTATCGCTGCCGGCGCCCGTCCGGTACTCAATGCCTTTGTGGAAGAAATCAATAAACGCGGCCTTGACAATGTCCAGGTGACGCAGACCGGCTGCATCGGCGTATGTCGGCTGGAGCCTATCGTCGAGGTCTATGTGCCCGGTCAGGAAAAGGTTACATATGTGAAGATGACCGCTGAAAAGGTGCCCACCATTGTGGCCCAGCACATTGTCAATAAGCAGGTGGTGACGGAGTACACCATCGGCGCCGCAGAATAAGGAGGAGCAAAACTATGGATTTTATCAGAGCCCATGTCCTTGTCTGCACCGGTACCGGCTGTGCATCTGCTGGAGCTGACGGCATCATCGCTGAGTTTGAGTCCCAGCTCAAGAAACACAGCCTGGACAAGGAGGTTCGTGTTGTCAAGACTGGCTGTTTGGGCCTTTGTGCCAAAGGTCCCAATGTGGTGATCTACCCCGAGGGGGTCTACTACAGCCATGTGTCCGCTGAGGATGTGCAGGAAATCGTGGAAGAGCATATTCTCAAGGGCCGTAGAGTAGATCGCCTGATCTACAGCGAAGTGGATGAGAGCGGCAAGGCCACATCCCTGACAGATACGCCTTTCTATAAGGATCAGGTCCGTATTGCCCTTCGGAACTGCGGTATCATCAACCCTGAGGATATTGACGAGTACATCGCCTATGACGGCTATGCCGCCCTGGCCAAGGAGCTTACCTCCATGACGCCTCAGCAGGTCATCGACGAGATCAAGGCCTCCGGCCTCAAGGGCCGCGGCGGTGCTGGTTTCCCCACGGGTATGAAATGGCAGTTTGCGGCCAACTCCCCCGGACCGGTGAAATATGCCTGCTGTAATGCCGACGAAGGCGACCC
>CBCTLT010000309.1:0-2866 GCA_965147785.1 uncultured Oscillospiraceae bacterium | reverse complement strand
TCCTATATCCGCAAAGGGCTAAACACCACCCGGTGTACTGTAGCAGATCAATCTGCCAAGCTTCATCTCACCTGGTTTAACCAGCCCTGGATCAGCAACAATCTGCAGGTCGGAGAAACCTACTGCTTTTACGGTACCCTCACCGGAGACGAGCACAGTCACCAGGTACGCAATCCTGTCTGGGAGCCTTTGTCTGCTCCCCCTGTGGCCACTCGGTGTATCATCCCGGTGTACCCTCTCACCAAAGGACTGAGCTCTAAAGCTCTTCAGCAGCTGATCTTTCGCGCCATGGATCAGGAAACGATCCCGGAAATTCTGCCAAAATCTATCCAGCAATCCATGATGCCCGTGATCTCCGCGTACCGGGAAGTCCATCAGCCCACCTCCATGGAACAGCTGTCCCAAGCCAGACGGCGGCTGGTCTTTGAGGAATTTTTTCTCTACACCATGGGGCTTTCTCTGCTGCGGATCCGCAGAGACCAGGAAAGCCACTATCCCTGCCCCAAGCCCATTCCCCAGAGTTTCTATGACCGGCTGGACTTTTCCCTTACCGGCGCACAGCAGCGGTCCCTGGAGGAGATCTCCTCGGATCTCTCCTCCGGCCGTCCCATGAGCCGGCTGCTCCAGGGCGATGTGGGTTCCGGGAAAACCATGGTGGCCCTGGGGGCCATGCTGCAGGCGGTGGAAAACGGTCTCCAGGCCGCCTTGATGGCTCCCACGGAACTGCTGGCCAATCAGCACTATCAGACCATCTCCGCCTTCCTCGAGCCATTAGGCGTCTCCTGCGTCCTGATCACCGGATCCATGAGCCGGGCACAGCGTCGCCGTGTGCTGGACTATGTGGCCGTCGGTGCCGCCAAGATTGTGGTAGGCACTCATGCGCTGTTTACCAATACCACAGACTTTTATAACCTGGGTCTGGTGGTCATTGACGAACAGCACCGGTTTGGAGTCCGACAGCGTGCTGCTCTGGCAGCAAAGGGGAGCACACCCCATATGCTGGTACTGTCCGCCACTCCCATTCCCAGGACCCTGGCCTTGATCCTCTACGGGGATCTGGACGTTTCCCTCATCGACGAACTGCCCCCCGGCCGGCAAACCGTAGATACCTTTTTGGTCACCACCGCCTACCATACCCGGATTTGGGGCTTTGTCCGAAAGCATGTGCAATCCGGCCGGCAGGTCTATGTGGTGTGTCCGGCCGTGGAGGAAAACGAAGGTACTGATCTCACCGCCGCAGAAACCATGTATCAGCAGCTCCAAGGCATCTTTCCCGATCTTCGGATTGGCCTAGTTCACGGGAAACTTCGTTCTGAGGCCAAGGAGCATGCCATGGAGGCCTTTCTCAAGCATGACACGGACATTTTGGTGGCCACCACCGTCATTGAAGTGGGTGTGGACGTGCGGAACGCCACGCTGATGATCGTGGAGGACGCCGACCGGTTCGGTCTTAGCCAGCTCCATCAGCTTCGAGGCCGGGTGGGCCGGAATTCGGAAAAGTCCTACTGTATCCTGATCTCCGACAATCAAAATCCCGATACTAGAAAACGACTCCAGGCCATGTGCCAGACTAACGACGGCGTTGCCATTGCCCAACAGGACTTGGAACAGCGGGGCCCCGGTGACTTTTTTGGCCACCGTCAAAGCGGCCTGCCCATGTTCCAAAGCGCCTCTCTGGCCCAGGATCTATCCGTGTTGAAGGAGGCCCAAGAGGCCGCCAACACCTTTCTTTCCTCTGACCCGGATCCACAAGCACCGGAAAATTCGGCGCTGTTTGCCAGGGTTCAGGCGTTGTTTGCCCAATCGGACGACACCTTTAACTAAACACAAAAGTCCCTCCTGCTGCATAGGCTGAAGTAGTCCATGTCAGGAGGGATTTTTATGTGCGGAATTGCGGGAGAGATTTCTCCCAAGGGGCTTTCTCCCCGGCCATCCGGCTTTTATGAACATATTCTCAGTACCATGACCCGCCGGGGACCAGATCAAGCCGGCAGCTATTATACAGAACACTGCGCCCTGCTCCATCGGCGACTGTCGGTCATTGATCCGGAGAAGGGCCGGCAGCCCATGACCATCGGTCCCTATACCATCGTGTACAACGGGGAACTGTACAATACCGATGATCTGCGAGCAGAATTATTGGAGAAGGGCATATCCTTTCAAACCCATGCAGATACGGAGGTGCTGCTCCAGGCCTATCTCACCTGGGGCAACGAAGCACCGGCAAAGCTCACTGGAAGCTCTGCCTTTGCGGTCTATGACGCCAAGCATAAAAGCCTGTTTTTTGCCCGAGATCCCATGGGCGTAAAACCTCTGTTTTATGCCCAGCGAAAAGATACTTTTTATTTTGCATCGGAACTGAAAAGTCTGCTCTGTTTCCCGGAGATTCCTCCGGAGGTGGACGCCCGTGGCCTCTACGACCTACTGTTTCTAGGCCCGGGACGGACGCCAGGCTGCGGCGTCTTTCGAAACGTCAGCGAGGTACTGCCCGGTTACTGCGGCACCTACGACAAAACCGGCCTAAATCTATGGCCTTACTGGAGTTTGCGGGATGAACCCTGTGGGGACAGCTTTGCCGCCTGCGCGGAAAAGATAAGATACCTGGTGGAGGATGCCATCCGGCGTCAGCTGGTCTCCGACGTGCCTATCGGCACCTTCCTGTCCGGGGGGCTGGATTCCTCCATCATCTCCGCTGTGGCGGCGAAATATCTGGGCCAGGTGGACACCTTCTCTGTGGACTATCGGGATAACGACAAGTACTTCCACGCCACCAAATTTCAGCCCAACGCAGACAATCACTACATCGACGTCATGGAACAGGCCATCGGCGCCCGGGGCCACCGGATCATTCTGGATACCGACGCCC
>CBCTLT010000308.1:0-2886 GCA_965147785.1 uncultured Oscillospiraceae bacterium | reverse complement strand
ATCAGACCTCTGTCCAGGCCGCCATCTTCAAATCTGCCATGACCTATGAGATCCTGCTGATCGTGGTCATCGGCGGCATCGGTTCCATCTCCGGCAGTGTGCTGGCCTCCTTCCTGTATATCGCCTGCAGCGAATGGTGGCTTCGGTTCCTGGATCAGGAGACCATTCTCACCACCGCAGGAAGAACCCAATTTATTGTCATTATGGCCGTGATCTTTGTGATCCTTCTGGCCATGATGGTGTTCCGTCTGGTGAAGCCCAAGGGCAAATCCAGAGTTCCCTTCGGCGTAGGTACCGGTGTCTGTGCCGCAGTCCTGGGGTGGCTTGTCTACTTTGCCGCCACCGGGCAAACCAAGGTGCCGCTGCTGCGGAACGGCTTCCGCATGGTGGTATTCTCTGTCATCATCATGATTGTGGTGCTGTTCTTCCGCCGGGGTATCATGGGAACCAGCGAGCTGCCTGATCTGTTCAAAAAACGTGTCAAAACAGCAAAAGAGGAGGTGGCGAAATGAGTCAGAACGTCCTTCATGTGGAGAATATCACCATGCAGTTCGGCGGCGTGGTAGCCGTGAACGATCTGAGCATGGATGTGAATGAGGGCGAAATCGTAGCGCTCATCGGCCCCAACGGTGCCGGAAAAACCACCGCCTTCAACTGTATCACCGGCGTCTATGAGCCCACCAACGGACAGGTGAATTTTTACGGCAAGCCCATGGTGGAGAACCACCCCCAGGGCAAAATGAAAAAGCTCTATTCCGGAGATCACGCCGGGGAATACAGCCATGTCATCAGTCCTACGCCGGATAAAATCACCAAGCTGGGCATTGCCCGCACCTTCCAGAATATCCGGCTGTTTTCCCAGCTCACAGTCTTTGACAATGTGCTCATCGCCAAGCATATGCGGGCCAAGCACAACTGGTTTACCTCCACCTTCCGGCTCAGCCACAAGGAGGAAAAACGGATGCGGGAGGAAACTACCGCCCTGCTGGAGGAGCAGAATCTGCTGCACCTCCGAGACGAAGTGGCCGGTTCCCTGCCCTATGGCATTCAACGTCGGCTGGAGATCGCCCGGGCTTTGGCCACCTCTCCCAAGCTGTTGCTGCTGGATGAACCGGCCGCAGGCATGAACCCCCAGGAGACCCAGGAGCTGACGGACTTTATTCAGGAGATCCGGGACAAATACCAGCTCACCATATTCATGATCGAGCACCACATGGACCTGGTCATGCAGATCTCAGAGCGGATCTATGTGCTGGACTTCGGCAAGCTGATCGCCTCCGGTACCCCGGCTGAGATCCAGAGCAATCAGCGGGTCATCGACGCATATTTGGGGGTGGGCAGCGATGCTTAAAATTGAAAATCTATATGTGAATTATGGCGGCATTGAAGCCGTCAAGGGAATTTCCCTGGAGGTGCCCGATGGCAGCATTATCACCCTGGTGGGCGCCAACGGTGCAGGAAAATCCACCACGCTCCGGTCCATCGTCGGTCTGGTGAAAGCAAAAAGCGGCTCCATCACCCTGGACGGGGAAGAACTGCTGGGCCGGGATACCACGGAAATCGTCTCCAAGGGCATCACCCTGGTGCCAGAGGGACGCCGGGTATTCCCCGACATGACGGTGCTGGAAAACCTGAAGATTGGCGCTTATCTCCGCAAGGATAGCCTAAAGGATGACATTGAGCGGATCTATGCCCTGTTTCCCCGGCTCAAAGAGCGGTCCTGGCAGGCAGCCGGTACCCTCTCCGGCGGCGAACAGCAGATGCTGGCCGTGGGTCGTGCGCTGATGTCCCGGCCCAAGATCATTATGATGGATGAACCCTCTTTGGGTCTGGCTCCCATCATCGTGCAGAACATCTTCGGGATCATCCAGGAGATCAACAAGCAGGGCACCACCGTGCTGCTGATCGAGCAGAACGCCAACATGGCCCTGAAAATCGCCAGTTACGGCTACGTCATGGAGACCGGTCGGATCTCCCTCAAAGGCACCGGCCAGGAGCTGTTGGCCAACGAACAGGTCAAGGAGCTCTATCTGGGAAAAGCAAAATAAAGAACGGCTGCGGAGAACCATTTTGGTCTCCGCAGCCGTTTTATTATTGCAGTTCTCTGCCAGCCAGTTCTGCCGCCACAGCGCCGTCTCCCAAAGCCGTGACGATCTGGCGAATCTCCTTCTTCCGAATATCGCCTGCGGCGAAAATTCCCGGGCAGGAGGTCCGGCAGTCCTCTCCAGCAGCGATATACCCTTCCGGAGTGGTTTCCACCACGCCCTGGTAGAGCTCCGGCGCCGGGCTCAGGCCAATGGCCACGAAAACGCCTCCCACTTGCAGAGTCCGGGTTTGTCCCTTTTGCTGGATCACCACGCCGGTGACCTTCTCCTCTCCCAAGATCTCCTGCACCTGGGTCTCAAAAAGGATTTCAATGTTCTCCCGCTGGCGGACCCGTTCCACCAGGGATTCCTGTCCCCGAAAGGCATCCCGCCGCACCAGCAGATAGACGTGGGTGCAGATTCCAGAGAGGTACAAAGCGTCCTCCAGCGCGGTATTTCCGCCGCCCACCACGGCCACATCCTGTCCCCGGAAGAAGGCGCCGTCACACACGGCACAGAAGCCCACGCCCTTGCCGGACAGTCTGGCTTCCCCCGGCACCTCCAGATGCCGTCGACGGACGCCCATGGCCAGGATCACCCTGCGGGCCTCCACCTGGTTGCCGCTCTCGGTGACCACACGAATGTGGTCCTTCTGGGGCTCCAATTTGGCCGCTCGTTCGTAGATGGTCTCCACTTGCATATCCGTCACCTGCTGGGCGAACCGCATGGTGAGCTCCCATCCCTCGGCATCGGGCGATCCCGGCATGTTCTCAATGATACTGGTCTCCGCCATCTGACCGCC
>CBCTLT010000307.1:0-2890 GCA_965147785.1 uncultured Oscillospiraceae bacterium | reverse complement strand
TGCTGGCTGAGGCTCCCTGCCAGCAGCACCTTTTTCTTCTGTCCCGCGCTGAAATCGGAGATCTGTTTTTCAAACTGGACCCGCGGGAATCCCATCTTGCGCAGGATAGCAAAAAACAGGCTCTTTTCAATCTCATGGGTCTGGGCATAACTGTGAAGGTCTCCGCCAAGTCCGGCGGTATCCTGACCCACATAGGAAATCTTTAATCCGCCCCAACGCCAAACTGTACCGGTGTAGGGAATCTCCTCCCCGCAAATCAGCTTCAGCAGGCTGGATTTTCCCGAACCGTTTTTTCCCTGGATCGCCACTCGCTCCCCTGCACTGAGGGAAAAACCCACATCCCGGCAGACAGGACAGGCCGGGTCATAGGCTACCGTTACCCCCTCCAATCGGAGCAAACTGCGGCTTTCCGGTTTCAGCGGATGGATCTTCAACCCCTCCGCCGTCTCCACTTCCTTTAGCAGCTCCTGCTTTTCCTGAATGGCCCTATCCTGCCGCTGGGCAATGGATTTGGCCCGCTGCATCATCTTGGCGGATTGATGGCCCACATATCCCTTATCCAAAACCGGCGCATCCCGGCCGGACCCCACTTTCCCGGTGGAGCGTTTGGATTTCTCCACCTGGTCGGACCAGTTGGCGGTACGTCTGGCCGCTGCTTCCAGCCGCCGGATGTCCTTTTTGAGCTGCTCCGACCGCTCCAATTCCAACTGATCCTGGGCCTGTTTTTCCCGCTGCCAGGTACTGAAATTTCCCTTTTGAACGGTAATCCTGGTGTTGCCGATGTGCATTACATGGTCGATGCATCCGTCTAAAAATTCCCGGTCATGGGACACCAGAATGAAGCTTCGCTTCTTTTGCAAATACCGGGCCACCGATTCCCGGCCTGCCAGGTCCAGATGATTGGTGGGCTCATCGATCAGGAGAAAGCGGTTTTCCCCTGCGAACAGGGCCGCCAGCAGCAGCTTGGTCTGCTCTCCCCCGGATAGTGTGGTGAAGGGGCGATCCAGTACCGACTCCGGCACCTCCAAAAGTCCCAGCTCTCGATAGATCCGCCAGCTTTCTCCTTCCTCCGCCAGCATTTCGGCGATCTCTCCGGCGGTCTGGGACGGATCCTGCACCCGGTAGGGAAAGTAGGTAAAGTCCACCGATGCGTCTATCGTCCCCTGATAAGTCAGCTCTCCCCGGAGCAGCCGCAGCAGTGTGGTTTTGCCGCAGCCGTTCCTGCCTATGAGTCCCAGCTTCCAGTTGGAGTCCAGCTGAAAGGAGACGTCTTCAAACACATTATCGTAGCTGCCCTCATAGGCAAAGGTCAGCCGGTCGATCTGAATTTTTGACAAATCAATGTTCCTCCTGTGCAAAAAAATACGGACCGCAGGAAAGCCCATCTCTCCCGGATCCGCATATACACAGGCGCCCAAACCGCCACAGGATCAAGAAAGAATGCGCTCTCCTGGAGTTTGGGCACAGCAAAGGAAGCGGCACCCTTCGGCCGCCTGATCCTGTATCCAAACCTCAGCGAGAAATCTTACGCATTCTTTCATCTCCATTCTTTTTTTGTTATTTTACCATATCTTCGCAGGCTTTGCAACACAAAAGCCGGAGGACTAGTCCTCCGGCTTTTGAAAAACTCATTCCAGATCTGCCCGATCCATCAGCTTGACGCTGATCTCCAGCACAACACCCTTGTGATAGATGGTTAAGGCTACCGTATCTCCGGCTGAGAACTGATTCTTGATGGTATTAAACTCATCCATGGTACTCACTGCTGTGCCGTCAATGGCTGTGATGATGTCTCCCGGCTCTACGCCCTGTTCATAGGCATCGGAGCCCTCCACCACCTGCCGGATGCACAGGGTACCCGGCAGATCGTAAAACAGCATCATCTGGGTGGACAGCGTTTCCACTGTGAATCCAAAGGCAGGCCGTCCACTGACATAGCCCTTCTCCAGCAGTTCATCCACAATGGGCTTGGCGGTGGAGATAGGAATGGCAAAGCCGATTCCCTCCACGGATGTATAATAAGAACTGATCTTCATGGTATTGATGCCGATGACCTGCCCTGCCATATTTACCAAGGGTCCTCCAGAATTGCCGGAATTTAGGGCTGCATCGGTCTGCATCAGGGTCATGGTGCGATCTCCCACCTGGACATCCCGCTTCAAACCACAGATGATGCCGTCGGTCATGGTGCCCCGCAGTTCCGTTCCCAGTGGATCTCCGATGGCCACCACCGCATCTCCCACCTCAACGGAATCCGAGGAACCAAATTCCGCAGGCGTCAATCCTGCCGCCTCAATTTTCAGCACAGCCAGATCCGAGGTTTCATCGCCGCCCACTCGGGTAGCCTCAAATTCCTGGTCGTTATCCAGCAGCACCGTTACCAGTTCCGCACCGGAGACCACATGATAATTGGTGATGATGTACCCGTCCGAGGACATAATGATCCCCGTACCGGTGGAAACCGCATTGCTGGAAGTGGCCGTAATGGAGACCACGCTGGGGATCACCTTTTTGTAAATGTCCGGCAGTTCCATCACTGTCTCGCTGTCCTCAGAGATCTCCAGCTGTACGCCGCTGCCCAGCACCTGGGTGCTGTCTCCGGCCTGGGTTTCCTGGGTATCCTGAGCATCCGGCGTTGTCTGGGCCGCTATCTCCGCTGTGGCAGTTTCCTGCTGCGCAGTCTCCTGGGCAACACGCTCCTGCACCACAGCCTGGCCTCGGCTCAGTACCACACCTCCGGCAATGCAGAGTAAAAATGCCCCCAGCACAGCCACCATCCAACCGTAGTTCCGTGGCCGTCTCGGGGGACGATACCTGCCGCCCGTACTATAATAATCACTATATGGTGAAACGCCGTCCGGCTTTTGGCTTTCCTGCGGTTCGTAGTCCA
>CBCTLT010000306.1:0-2903 GCA_965147785.1 uncultured Oscillospiraceae bacterium | reverse complement strand
ATTTGGTTCCGCTCGGTGCGATTGCGGCGAACAACTGAAAACTGCCATGCAGATGGTCCAGCGAGAGGGGAGAGGCATTATCCTCTATATGCGCCAGGAGGGGCGCGGCATAGGCCTCATCAACAAGCTCAAGGCCTATGAGCTGCAAGAGCATGGCCGGGATACGGGGGAGGCCAACCTGGAACTGGGTTTTGACGCGGATCTGCGGGAATATTGGAGCGGTGCACAGATTCTCCAGGATCTCGGGGTGAAATCCCTGCGGCTGCTCACCAACAATCCCAGCAAAATCTACGGGCTGGAGGGCTTTGATTTCGTGATCCGGGAACGGGTGCCTATCGAGATCGCCCCGGGCGCCTATGATGAATTTTATCTCAAAACCAAGCAGGATAAAATGGGTCACATCTTTAAGAAGATTCATTTTGCATAACATAGATACAAATTTAAGGGAGGATATTACTATGAACATTCAGAAGATCGAGGGAAAAGTCGTTGCCCCCCAGGGGATGCGTGTGGGAATTGTGGCGTCCCGATTCAACAGCTTTATTGTAGAAAAGCTGCTGGACGGAGCGGTGGACGGCTTGGTGCGCCACGGCGTTTCGGAGGATCATATCACCGCCTGCTGGGTTCCCGGTGCCTTTGAAATTCCGTTGGCAGCGCAGAAGATGGCTCGGTCCGATCAATATGACGCCGTGATCTGCGTTGGGGCAGTGATCCGGGGATCCACCAGCCATTACGAATATGTCTGCGCGGAGGTCTCTAAGGGAATTGCCACAGTGGGACTTCAGACGGGAAAGCCGGTACTGTTCGGCGTAATCACCACAGAGAATATTGAACAGGCCATTGAACGGGCCGGATCCAAGGCTGGTAACAAGGGCTATGACTGCGCTCTTTCCGCCATTGAGATGGTCAATCTCATGGGACAGATCGGATGACGCTGATCTTTGACTGGGACGGCACCCTGCACAATACGCTGCGGCTCTATGGGCATGCCTTTCGTGCAGCCTACAAGTGGCTTGTGGAGGGCGGTTTCGCACCGGAACAATACTATTCCGACGAGCAGGTTTCCAGATTTCTGGGCATGAACACGGCGGATATGTGGCAGAACTTTATGCCCGATCTTCCAGGTTCGATTGTCCAGGAGGCCAGCTCCAGAATCGGAAGGGAATTGGTCCGGGCTGTGGACCGGGGAGAGGCCCAGCTCTATGACGGTGTGCCGGAGATGCTGGAGCAGCTTCATGCACTGGGATATACCCTGGTGTTCCTCTCCAATTGCCAGCACGACTATCAGGAGGCCCATCGGAAGTATTTTCACCTGGATCTCTGGTTTTCCAGATATTTCTGCTGCGAGGACTATCAGGGACGGCCCAAGGAGGAGATTTTTCTCGAAATTGCGGCCCAGTTCCCTGGACCCTATCTGGTGATTGGAGATCGGGATTCAGATATGCGGGTGGCACAAGTACACGGGTTGAAAAGCATTGGCTGTCTGTATGGATTTGGGACACCGGAGGAGCTGTGCACAGCAAACGAACGGGTGATGTCCTGCGGAGAGATTCCGGAAAGCGTTCAACGGCTGTTGCCCTTGGAAAAGTCATAAACGCAGCGCTTAATGAACATAAAATGGACCGCCAGTATGGAGCAAAAACACTCCGTATTGGCGGTCCAAACTATGTTGAAGTGTGCAAAAATGATTTAGCGAAATTCTCTATACAGTTGTTTATAAAACAGGATACCTGCAAGAATTGCGGTGAACACATCAGCAATGGCTTGAGAAACCAAAATTCCCATATAACCGACCATACCTTTGACATTCCTTCGGAACGCAGAAAGTTGGAATGGATAAAGGAAAGCATGATGATAGGAGCACCAACTGCCAAGTAGATATAGTAGCTGGAGGCATAGCTGTAGGTTTCCGCATTGGCTCCGATCACGTATAAAATGGGATTTCGGAAAACCAGCATAACAGCAGCAATCACAATGCCAATAAATATGGTAACATAAAAGCAAAAGGCGCTGACATGCTGTACATTTTCGTGGTCCTGTTGGCCCAGCATACGCGAAATCAGCGAGGAACCACCTTGTCCAAAGATATTGCCCAATGCCATCAACAGGGTAAACAACGGCGTTCCCAATGATACGCCAGCAACCAGATTGGTGTTGTTGGTTTGCGCGACGAAAAATGTGTCGGCAAGATTGTATATGAGGGTTACCACCAAACTGAACACCAGCGGCAACGCCATATGAATATATGTCTTGGACACTTTGTTTTCTGAAAATAATGTCTGATTCATCATTGCACCTCTCTTTAAAATCAGACCGATTATATCATTTTCGTTTGATTTTTATTGTGTCATATGGCACAATAATTACAGAAAGGCGGGATTTGATGAAAAATATTAAAGATGCTGCAATGATTGCAAAGTGGGTCAGGGAGAAGGAGATTCAAGCGTGCTTTGACACACAGGACATTGCTTTTCAGGGGCGTCAATATGAAAAGGGCGAGTATATTACTGTACCATATCGTCCGCTGAAGGAACTTCTTTTTCTGATTGAGGGAACTGTACGCATCTATGGGCTTCACAGCGATGGGAGCATCTCTCCGGTGAATCAGCATGAGGCGCCGATCCTTCTTGGAGATATTGAGTTTTCCAGCCGGGGAACACCACTCTTTTTCACGGAGGCTGTGACCAATGTGAGCTGTGTCTGTGTGGACATTGATCAGTATTATGAGCAGCTCCAAAACGATGTTCGGTTTCTGCGTACGCTGCTTCGATCCTATGAAGAAAAATTGCAGCTATTTGCTTTTGTGGATGCCCAAGCCGCAAGCATTGAAGAACGTGTGCTTCTGTATCTGCAAAATTTTTGTCCAGAGCAGGAACTTTACGGTATTGAGGCGGCAGTGCTGC
>CBCTLT010000305.1:0-2914 GCA_965147785.1 uncultured Oscillospiraceae bacterium | reverse complement strand
TCCAATTTTCCATGGTTATTTCCTCCTTATTTTGTAAAATGAAATGGAATGTAACAAATTTTCTACCGCATCCACCGGGATGACAGTGTAGGTTTGAACGGATTCCAGAAAGGCTCTGGTGTCGGGGCTTTAGGGAAGCATTTCCCCTCCCGGCACAGGCACCAAAGTCCATGCATATGCGCACATCAATGATGTTGTCCTCCGGGAGATCCTGCCACTTTGTGCCCGGTGCAATTCCGGCTTCCGAAATCCCCTCGCCCTTTTCGTATGTATCGCCGGAAATGGCACAAACATATGGTTTTATGGGATTCTTCGCCTTCTTTTTATACTATAACAAAAACCGTCGGTCAAGTCTGTGATGAAATCACCAACATACCCCGGTCATATACCGATTCACAAAGAGAATCCCGTCTTGACGCACGCTGACGAATGGGATATAGTATAAATACGTTTGCCATAGGCCAAACAGCAGCCGATTCCACACCGTGGGGAGGATACGCAATGGACTTTCAAGATTGTTTTCCGGTCTGGACGCAGCTAACTCCGGACCAGCAAAACCGCATACGAAACACCTTGATCACTCGGAAAATACAGAAAGGGACTGTAGTTCACAATGGACGCATGGACTGTCTGGGTCTTCTGCTGGTCCGTTCCGGCCAGCTCCGGGCCTACATTCTGTCGGACGAAGGGCGAGAAATTACCCTGTACCGCCTGTTTGACAGAGATATCTGTCTGTTTTCGGCCTCATGCATGATGCGTTCTCTCCAATTTGATGTGATCATCTCCGCAGAAAAGGACACGGATCTATGGATCATCCCCACCGAAGTATACCGAACCATCATGGAGGAATCCGCACCGGTGGCAAACTACACCAATGAACTCATTGCCACTCGATTTTCTGAGGTCATGTGGCGTGTGGAACAGGTTTTGTGGAAGAGCATGGACAAGCGGGTGGCAGCTTTTCTGACGGAAGAAGCTGCCATTGAAGGGACCAACACTCTGAAAATCACCCACGAGACCATCGCAAACCATCTGGGCTCTCACCGGGAAGTCATTACCAGAATGCTTCGCTACTTCCAGAGCGAAGGGCTGGTTCGTCTGTCCAGGGGTACCGTGGAAATCTTGGATGCGGATCAGCTGGAACAGCTTCAAAATGCTTAGCAGAAAACGTGTTGCAAACACAGTGTTTTGCAACACGTCTTTTTTATTGCCGATCCATCCCGCAGGCAGCAGCAGCTTCCTGCAGGCAGCGATCATCGATCACCGCATCGTAGAACCGGTAACCTCCAGAGAAATTATAGCAATCGTAGCCATTGCCGGTCAGAATCCGGCAGCCAATATAGCTGCGCAGTCCGCTCTGGCAGATCAGATAGACCGGCTTATCCCGGGGAATCTCTTCCATCCGCTGCCGCAGCTGATCCAGCGGTATATTGCAGAATCCTTCAATATGTCCCTGCCGGTATTCCGCTTCTGTTCGGGTATCCACCAGCGTTACGCTGCCATCCCGGGACAGCTTCTCCACATCCGCCAAATGGAATTGCCTGAGGCGCCCGTTTGCCAGATTGTCGATGATAAATCCCGCCATGTTTACCGGGTCCTTAGCAGAAGCATAGGGCGGGGCATAGGCAAGATCCAGCTCCTTCAGTTCTCTGGCGTCCATCCCTCCACGGATGGCGGTAGCCAGCACGTCAATGCGTTTATCCACCCCGTCGTAGCCCACGATCTGGGCTCCCAGCAGCCGATAGGTCTCCTTCTCGAAGACCACCTTCATGGTCATCAGCTTGCCTCCGGGATAGTATTCGGCATGACTCATAGGCGAGAGGACAACGGTGTCCACCTCCAGTCCCGCTTTTTTTGCATTGGTCTCATTGACGCCTGTGGTAGCCGCCGTCATGTCAAACACCTTGAGCACCGAGCTGCCCTGACTGCCACGATAGTGACTGTCACCCCCGCAAATATTGTCTGCCGCAATACGGCCCTGCTTATTGGCTGGCCCGGCCAAGGACAACAGAGTATTCTGACCGGTGACATAGTGCTTGACCTGCACCGCGTCTCCCACGGCGTAAATATCCGGGCAAGAGGTTTCCATCCTGTCATTGACAACAATACTGTCCTTCAGTCCTAGTTCCAGTCCTGCGGCTTTGGCCAGCGCAGTATCCGGCGTCACACCGATGGCCAGTACGACCATGTCGGCATGCAGTGGCGTCTCATCCTTCAGCAGCACATCCACGCCACCATCTTGTTCCGCAAATCCCTCCACAGTATGTCCCAGGGCCAATTTGACGCCATGCTTGCGCATCTGATTATGGATCAGCGCAGCCATATCCGGATCAAAGGGATTCATCAACTGCTTGGGCCGCTGGACGATGGTGACCTCCATCCCCAGCTCCCGCAGGTTCTCCGCCAGTTCCAGGCCGATAAATCCGCCGCCGGCCAGCACCACAGAGGTAGGATGCTTTTCGTCAATATAAGCCTTCATGCGAAGGGTGTCCTCCACAGTCCGCAGGGTAAACAGCTGCTCTAGCCCCACGCCGGGCAGACGGGGCTGGGTGGGTTTTGCACCGGGAGAAAGCAGCAATTTATCATAGCTTTCCTCAAAGAGCTCCCCCGTCTTTAGGTTCTTGACAGAAACCGTCTTTTTATCCGGATGGATGGCGATGACCTCATGGTGGACTTTCATCTGCACCCGAAACCGCGAAAAGAAGCTCTCCGGGGTCTGAAGCGTCAGAGCCCCGGGATCTTCAATCACACCGCCGATATAGTACGGCAGCCCACAGTTGGCGTAGGAGACATAGCCGGATCGTTCCAACACCACGATCTCCGCCTGTTCATCCAGCCTGCGGATTCTGGCAGCAGCCGTGGCGCCACCTGCCACACCGCCTACGATCACTACCTTCAATTATCGCCCCACCTT
>CBCTLT010000304.1:0-2916 GCA_965147785.1 uncultured Oscillospiraceae bacterium | reverse complement strand
TATACGGGGTATAACAAACTGCTGGCGGAAAAGCTGAAAAAATATATTCCCTGCGGCGGCAGCCTTTGAGATATTGTCTGCGGTGCGGGACTGTTCGACTATGAAATGGCAGAGCATTGCAGCAGCATCACCTGTGTGGATATTTCTCCCGAGGCGATTGCCCAGGTAAAAGACGGTGCAGCAGCACGGGGCATCGGAAACATAAGCGCCCTATGTGCAGATGCCGCCACCCTTGACGGCACCTGGGATACCGTCACCGCCCTTTTCTTCGGCGGCAGTCAGTTTTTTGAAAAGTATTTTCCCCTTGCCAGGGAACGGCTCATCATACTGACCCATGCGGAGCGAAAAGGAAAGTTCGGTCCCGAGGGGCATCAGGTGATGAAATGCTCCGACATCGCAAGCACCAAAGAATATCTGGAAGGGCTTGGGCTGAAATATACCCATGAGTATGCCGCGCTGGAGTACGGTCAGCCGCTGTCGGATATGGACGAGGCCAGGGCCTTTGTCCGGGCCTACTCCCGCCCCATGAGCGATGAGGTGCTGGAGGCATATCTGGCGGAAAAGCTTGAAAAGACAGGGAATGCAAAATGGCCATACTATCTTCCAAATTGGAAGGAGTTCGGGATTTTTGTGATACGGAGGGACGAAAATGAGAAGTTTTAGAGAAGACCTTGATCGTGCAGTGGCGTTTCACGGGCACCTGTGCTCCGGGCAATGTCTGGGCGTACGAATGGCACACATGGGTCTGCGTCTGTTGGGGCTGGACAACGAGCGGGACCGTAAGAAGATAATGGTTTTTGTAGAGTGCAACCGCTGTCCCGCGGATTCGATCATGATAACCACGGGCTGTTCCCTGGGCAAGCGCACCTTTTATTTCCTCGACATGGGTAAAACGGCAGCCACCTTTGTAAATCTTGAAACCGGCAAAGCGGTGCGTGTGGTGCGCAAAAATCACATTCATCCTGCCCACGGGGAAGACTTGACAGATTTCTACGAAAACCTGCCCGAGGAGGGCTGGCTGGAGGCAAAGGAGGTCACGGTTGACCTTTCCACCGGCGATCTGCCCGGTCCCCCCGTCAGTATCGTGACCTGCGAATCGTGCGGCGAAGAAGTTTCCGACAACCGCCATGTGATAATTGACGGCAAAACCCTTTGCAAAACCTGCGCCGGGGAAGGATATTACCGATAAATTAGAAAGGGATGCAAATGACAAAAAAGAAAAAGCTCCCGTTTTGGGCGGTGATGCTGATTTTATTCGGCGCTCTGGTTGCCGCATGTATCTTCTCCACGACTTTGGGTCGGTATCCCATCAGCCTGAAGGAACTATGCGGAATTACCCTGGCCAAGCTGCCGTTTATCGACATTGAGCCCTTTTGGACGCCGACCCAAGAGGCCTTGTTCTTAAATCACCGTGTGCCCCGCATTCTGCTGGCCTGCCTGGTGGGCTGCTGCCTGTCAACCGCCGGTGCCTGCTACCAGGGCGTGTTTCAAAATCCCATGGCGGCTCCCGATATTCTGGGGGCAAGCTCCGGCGCGGCGCTGGGGGCATCGCTGGCCATCATACTGGGCTACATCAATTATGTGATCAGCGCCATGGCATTTGTGTTCAGCCTGGGTACTGTTGCCCTGGTCATTTTTGTGGGCAACCGGGCCCGGGGAAACCGGGTGGTGGGGCTGATACTCTCCGGCGTTATGATCAGCAGCCTGGTGTCCTCCTGTTCCTCATTTATCAAGCTGATCGCGGATACTGAGGATCAACTGCCTGCCATCACCTACTGGCTTATGGGCAGCTTTAACGGAGCCAATATGCGTGACATCGGCTTTGCGGCCATCCCCATGGTCATCGGGCTGGTTCCGATTTTTGCCCTGCGCTGGAGAATCAATATTCTATCTCTGGGCGATGACGAAGCCCGCACCCTTGGCATCAATGCCAAACGCCTGCGCATTATCATCATCGTCTGTTCGGCGCTCATAACGGCTGCAAGCGTGGCTGTCAGCGGTATTATTGGCTGGGTGGGACTGGTGATTCCCCACATGGCGCGGCGGGTGGTTGGAAATGACTACAAAAAACTCATTCCCGCAACCATGCTCTTCGGCGCCATATTCATGCTGCTGGTTGACAACATCTGCCGCAACGTGTGGGCCACCGATCTGCCCATCGGGATTCTCACTTCCTTTGTGGGCGCGCCATTCTTCATTTATCTGATCATGAAGGAGGGCGACAAGCTGTGAGTTTGAAGGTTGCGCATCTGGATTTTTATTTTGGGAAACGGCAGATCTTAAAGGACATCAGCTTCGAGGCCCATAGGGGAGAGTTCCTGTCCATACTGGGTCCCAACGGTGTTGGCAAGAGCACCCTGTTTCGCTGCATTTTGAATTTGCTCAAGCCAAGTGCCGGTTCTGTTGAGATAGACGGACGGAAGGTGGCGCAAATGACGGCGCAGGAGCTTGCCCGGTCCATTGCCTACATCCCCCAGTACCACCATCCCACCTTTAATTACTCTGTGCTGGATATGGTGCTTATGGGCACGGCCTCACAGCTTGGTGCTTTGGCCACGCCGGGAACGGCCCAGATCGAAGTGGCGAAAAGTGCGCTGGAGACTCTGCATATCTCCCACCTGGCGGAGCAGCCCTACGGGTTCTGCTCGGGTGGCGAAAAGCAGCTTTGTCTGCTGGCACGGGCGATTGCCCAACAGGCAAAGATACTTGTTATGGACGAGTCCTCCGCAAGTCTCGACTTCGGAAACCGCATCCGGGTTATGCAGACCGTCCGCAGTCTTGTAAAAAACGGATATGCGGTGGTACAGACCACCCACGACCCGGAGCAGGCGTTCATGTATTCGGACAAAATACTGGCGATGCATGATGGACAGGTGCTGGCCTGGGGCACGCCACAGGAGGTCATGCAGGCAGGAC
>CBCTLT010000303.1:0-2938 GCA_965147785.1 uncultured Oscillospiraceae bacterium | reverse complement strand
AGTCCGGCAGCATTTTGTGGAGGAAATGTGCGACGTGCTCATGTACTTCACCGACACGTTGCTGCGGTACGGCATTACGCCGGAGGAAGTCTCCCAGGCCTACCGGCAAAAGCACTGCCGCAATATGGGCAGGGATTATGAACAAGAATATGAAAATCTGTTTTCCTGACACAGCAAAGGACGCCCGCTGATCACAGCAGGCGTCCTTTTTGTCTTATTTTGTGGTGAGGATTCGGTCGTTGTCCAGAGCTTTTCCGGCGCTGACAGAGAATCGCTCCAGCAGATCATCCACCGTCATGTGTTCCCGCTCTTCCCCGGAGACATCCAACACGATCCGGCCGGCATCCATCATCAGGGTGCGGTTCCCTAGGCTCAGGGCCTGGGTCATATTGTGGGTGACCATCAGGCAGGTGATCTTCCGTTCCGACACCACCTGCCGGGTGATTTCCAGCACCTTTTCCGCAGTGGCCGGGTCCAGGGCTGCTGTATGCTCATCCAGCAGCAGCAGCTTGGGAGTGACCATGGTGGCCATCAGCAGGGTCAAAGCCTGTCGTTGTCCACCGGAGAGCAGCCCCACCGGGTTTTTCATCCGATCCTCCAACCCCATGCCCAGCTGGGAGAGCATCTCCCGGAACATGGTCCGTTCCGTCTTGTTGATCCGGCTGAAAAACGCAAACCGGGACCGGGACTGCCGCAGATAGGCGATGGCCAAATTCTCCTCAATGGTCATATTGGGGGCGGTACCCTTCAGCGGGTCCTGGAACAGATGTCCGACGGACTGGCTTCGCCGGTACTCTGGCGCAAAGGTAATATCCTTGCCGTCCAGTTCCACGGTGCCCTCATCCACATAAAAGGTACCGGCAATGGCGCCAAACATGGTGGATTTTCCCGCCCCGTTGGAGCCCACAATGGTGACAAAATCCCCTGCGGGCAGATGGAGGGTGATGCCGTCCAGCGCCTTTTTTTCATTGACGGTGCCGGGGTTAAAGGTCTTGGAAATATTGGTCAGGGTCAACATGAAACTCCCCCCTTCCGGCCCAGCTTCTGCTTCTGAAACTCCACAAAGTGCTTCATGGCAGGGGACGCGATGGCAATAGCCACGATCAGGGCGGACACCAGCTTCATACATTCAGCGGGCACATTGAGCCGCAGGGCCACCGCCACAAAAAGCCGATAGAGGCAGGAGCCCAAAATTGCCCCCAGCACACGGCGGAACATGCCGCCCTTCCCCACCAGGGTCTCGCCGATAATCAGGGAGGCCAGGGCGATGGTGACCATGCCGGTGCCCAGGTTGATGTCGCAGCTCTTCTGATACTGGGCCAGCACCGCGCCGGACAGAGCCGTGAGGCTGCCGGAGATACAAAGTCCCACGGTGATGGTAAAGGCGGGATTCACAGAGGACGCCTTGATCATATCCGGGCTGTCTCCCGTGGCCCGGATGGAGAGTCCCAGCCGGGTCTTTAAAAACCAGGTCAGCAGCGCCCCCATCAGCAGCACGATCACAGCCGCCACCACCAGCTTATACCAGCCTCCCAGCACAGGCTCCAGCAGGTCCTTGGTCAGGGAGAAGATGGTATCGCATTTGAATACGCTGAGGGTGGAGGAAAAGCCCATCACCGCCAGATTGACCGTATAGAGGCCCGTATTGACGATAATGCCCGCCAGAATGCTGGCAACACCCAATTTGGTCTGCAGCAAAGCGGTAATGTACCCGGACAAGACCCCGGCCACCATGGCCGCAACCAGGCCCAGAATGGGATGCCCCAGCAGCGTCACCTGGCAGCAAACCGCGCAGCCCAGGGTAAAGCATCCGTCGGTGGACAGATCCGCAATATTCAGAATGGAAAAGCTCAAAAACAGCGCCAGAGCCACCAGCGCATAGATGCAGCCCAATTCCATGGCGGTCTGGGCCGTGCTCAGGGTGAAAATGGATGATATAAGTTCCATGGACGTCCTCCCCAAAACAGGGCGGGTACAAAACCCGCCCGTATTTTGCTCATGTAATAATTATGGATTATTCAAAGCTCTCCTGAGTGACGGTCTCCTTGACCTCTTCACACAGATCCTGGAAAGCGCTGTAGTCCAGGCCGATGGCCTCCGCCGTTTCCGTATTCACCATGGCAATGCCGCTGGACATGATCTGAACGGGCATCTGGGCAGGATCGGCACCGTTGACCAGCACATCCACCACCATATCCGCCGTAGCGGTACCCAGGGTCACATAGTTGACGCCGTAGCCGCAGAAGGCGCCGTTGAGGGCAAAGGAATCCGCACCAGCATAGTGGGGGATCTTCGCTTCGATAAACTTCTCATAGATGGCCAATTCCGCAGTCATAACCGTGTTGTCGGTGGGGGTAAAGATGGCGTCTACCTCGGCAGCCACCAGCGCATCGGCAGCCAAAGCCAGCTCATCATTGGTGGTGCCGGTCTTTTCTACCGTCTCGATGCCCTTCTCCTGGCAGTAGGCGATAGCCTCAGAAATGGCAAGCTTAGAGGAATCCTGGCCCTGATCGTACAGAAGACCCAACTTCTTAAGATCGGGATTGGCCGCCAGCATCAGATCGATCACCGCCTCAGCGTTGAGAGCGTCGGAAGTGCCGGTGATGTTGGAGCCGGGCGCATCCAGAGATTCCACCAGACCGGCGCCCACAGGATCAGACACAGCGGAGTACACCACAGGGATCTGTTTTTCCTCCGTGGCAGCCTGCATAATCAGCGCTGCGGGGGTGGCAATGGGAATGATCACGTCCACCTCATCGGCAATGAGATCCGCTGCGATCTGGTTGAGGGTGGTGGAATCCGCCTGGCCGTTTTTCATATAGTCAGCATAATCGAAGGTGACGCCCAGCTCTGCGCCTTTGGCGTCCAGCTGATCGCAAATGGCCTGCTCGATCTGATCCAGGGATGCGTCGTCCACATATTTGACGATACCGACCTT
>CBCTLT010000302.1:0-2940 GCA_965147785.1 uncultured Oscillospiraceae bacterium | reverse complement strand
GACCAGTACGGTCAGCACACCATCTCCAACATCTATTTTGACACGGAGCAGTTCGACGTCACTCGCGCTTCCATCGAAAAGCCCCCCTATAAGGAAAAGCTTCGGGTCCGTTCCTATGGAACACCAAATCCCGAGACCGGCAAGGTGTTTGTGGAACTGAAAAAGAAATATCGCCATATCGTCTACAAACGGCGGATTGTCCTTTCAGTCCCCGAAGCCAGAGCTTTTCTGTTAAACAGAGTCCTCCCCACCTCCTCAGATCCCCAGATCACAAAGGAGATCGCCCATTTCATGATTCTGCACCATCCAGAGCCAAAGGTTTTCCTCTGTTACGATCGCGTCGCTCTGTTCGGCAAGGAGGATCCCAATCTGCGAATCACCTTCGACACAAATCTTCGATGGCGCACTGAGGATCTGAGTCTCTGCTCCGGTGCCTACGGTACCAGGATCCTGCCCCGAGATCAGGTTCTCATGGAAATCAAGGTCCCCAGCGCAATTCCACTGTGGCTGGCCCATGCTCTGAGCCAGGAAAAACTCTATCGAACCTCGTTCTCCAAAATTGGCGCCTGCTATACCGGGTTTATTCTGCCTGAATATTTTTCCAAGAAGGTTGTGACGCACCATGTTTAATTCAATCCTCTCCACAGAGCTTGCCCCGATTCCCTTTCTACTCTGCACCGGTGTTTCCCTGATTTTAGGTCTGCTGGTAGCCCTTTGCTTCTCCTTTCGTTCCAACTTTTCCAGGAGCTTTGCCGTCACTCTGGCCATTCTTCCTGCTGTTGTCCAGCTGGTCATTATGATGGTCTCCGGCAGCATTGGGGCGGGTGTAGCTGTTGCGGGTACCTTTTCCCTGGTGCGGTTCCGTTCTGAGCCTGGAACTGCACGGCAAATCGGCGCCCTGTTTCTGGCGGTGGCCCTGGGGATTGCCTGCGGCATGGGATATGTGGTTTTGGCTGCAGTCTTTTTCGCTGTTGTTACGCTGTTTTTTCTGCTGCTCACTGTCGTGGGATTCGGGGAGGCCCACCAGATTCAGCGGGATCTGCGGATCACCATTCCGGAGGATCTGGACTATGAGGGAATCTTTGACGACCTCTTTGCCAACTACACCGCCACTCATAGTCTGGAACAAGTCAAGACCACCAATATGGGGACGCTATATGAGCTGCAATATACGGTCACACTGCTGGATGAAACAAAAATCAAACCCTTTTTGGACGAGATCCGCACCCGTAACGGCAATCTTACGGTAATCTGCGGCCGCACCCGTAACGAAAGCAATCTGTAATATGGCAACGGCTCCCGTTTCCACGGGAGCCGTTCCATTTATGTGTTACTTTCCATATTCCCGAATCACTGCCGCCAGCAATCTCCCAAAGGGTTCTATGGTATCCAGCTTCACCCGTTCGTGGACAGAATGGGGATCCAAAACCTCCATCCCCACGGATACAATGGGCATTTCCGGCGCCATTTGGTGAAATACCGAAGCCTCCAACCCCACATGGGCTGTGGTCTTATTCAGCTCTAGGCCCAGCTGACGGCCCTGCGTCTGAAAAAGTTCTGTCAACGGGTCCTGGGCCACCCCAGGCCACGCACCATATCCCTGCTCCCACACAGAAAACCCCAGTCCTTCCGCAGCCAAGGCATATTGTGCCCCCCGCTCTTGTAATACGGCATCGTCATAACTCCGCAGGAAAGAATAAATCTTCAGCTTTGTTTCATCGGCAGCCACCAGTCCCAGGCTGCCGGACGATCCCACACAGTCCGGACAGAGCGGATGCTGTGCCCAGGATCCACATTGAATCAAGCCTGCCAACGCCAGCAGATCGTCCCGGTCCTCCGTTGGCAGCACAGTCTGGGGCTGTTCTACCGGCTCCACCGTCAGCGCAAGCTCCGGATCGGCCCGTCCGTAAATCTCCAGTGCATCCCGCAAAAACGCCGCTGTCGTCCCCCGTAGTACCGTCTCGTCCATGGGGTCCATGGCAATCACTGCCTGGGCCTGGGTCGGAATGGCGTTGTGGGCAGTACCGGACGAAAAAGACGCCAGTTCATAGGAAAATGGCAATGTTTGTAGCAGCCAAATCATCAGTCTGGCCCCATTGGCCCGTCCCAGTCCAATATCGTCTCCCGAATGTCCGCCCCGCAGGCCTGACAGTCGGAGCCGAATGCCCTGTTGCATGGTAGACGTTATTCTTCTGCTCTTTTTGTAAAAAGTCTGCCGTAGTCCTCCAGCACTGCTGATCAGCAGGTTTCCAAAATGAAATCCATCCAAATTGATCAATCCGTCACAGCCCTGAAGACAGTCCCGCCGAATATTCTGCGCACCTGCCAGACCCCGTTCCTCGTCAGCCGTAAAGATCAGGCGTAGAGGTCCGTGGGGGAAATCCGACGCCACCAAAAACATTGCCGCAGCCAGGCCAATGCCGCAGTCTGCTCCCAGGGAACTTCTTCCATCTGTGCAGAGCCAGCCATCCTTCATCTGGATTGTCACCGGATCCTCCAAGGGGCAGTAGTCTGCTGCGCCCACGCAGACCATATCAGAATGGGCCTGAAGGACAAGCCGGCCTTTTCGCTCCCAACCCGGCGTCGCCGGAACGTCACAGATGACGTTATAATACACATCCCGCTCTGGCCTCAGCCCCAGCCTCGTCAATCTGTCCACCAAATACGCGCTCACCGCCTCCTCGTGGCCCGAAGGCCTGGGAATGGCACTTAGTTTGGAAAACTCCCCAATAATTCCAGAAAAAACCGTGGTATGTTCCATAAAAACACCTCTTGCCCTGAGTGTACCACAGACCGCCTTCACCTGCAAGAAAAAAGCTGGAAACAGCAAAAAGTTCTTGACAAACGGAATACAGATGGATATAATAGTCATGCTCTGTGAGAGATGCTGGTATAGCTCAGTTGGTAGAGCAGCTGATTTGTAATCAGCAGGTCGGGGGT
>CBCTLT010000301.1:0-2964 GCA_965147785.1 uncultured Oscillospiraceae bacterium | reverse complement strand
AAGGCACAGGGGTGAATGCCCTTGTCCACAGGCTTCCGTTCGCCGTTGATGGCTCCGCACTGGATGAGATTCATAAAGGCTGTGGTGAACATTTCTGTGTGAATGCCCAGATCCCGCTTGTCCTTCAGAAAACCGCCTACGGCGTTGGGGATGCCGCCAATGCCCAGCTGGATGGTATCACCGTTGTCGATCAGGTCTGCCACGGCCTCGCCAATGGCCCGTTCCACGTCTGTGGAAGGGATTGTCGGCGTGATCGTTTCCGGCGCGTCGTGGATGATGATGGTGTCTACCTTGTCCACAGGGATCCGCAGGGAGCCGTTCATCCGGTGGAAGTTGTGGTTTACCTCCACAATAATTCTTCCGCCGGCATCCAGCGCGTGCTGCATGGTGATGCCGTCGCCCACATGATTCATGGGCAGATAGAAGAATCCGTTTTCGTCCATGTCTGTTACGCCGGTGACATAGACATTGGCCGGATGTCCAGCCACAGCAACGGAATAGTAGTTCGCCAGGTCTGTGGGGACATACTCCACCAGCCCCAGGGGCTGGGATTTTTTATAAAACAGGGGCCCCATGAAGTAGGTATACATCTCAATGCGGCCCTTCATGTTGGGATCCGTCATAAATGGGTATTCGCCGGAACGGCCCTTCCAAACCTTTACGTTCTCCACATGGTCCGCGATGGTGTGCAGCTCCGAGAGAAAGCCCGCAGGTTCAGAGTAGTTGTTGGTGGTGAAAATACAATCGCCGCTTTGGATGGTTGCCAGTGCTTCGGGGATCGTGCGAAGCTTGTCCTGGTACATCTTCTGATCATCGTTCATTGCAATCAGTCTCCTATATGAAATCTTTTATATTTTTTACCGAAAAGAGCATAGCAAATCATACGAGATATAACCAGTTTTCTGTTCAACGAAAACCTGCAAAATGTTCACCTTAAGCATTCCTTATTTTTCCTTAAAAACATGTTTGATATACTGCTTCCACGCTGGCCTAGCCATAAAGATAGGAGCAACGAAAAAACTGTATTATGGGGAATCCCTCAAGCCAAAGATTGAAGGATTCCCCATGGTTCGTCGCATTATGATTGGAACCGTACAAATTTGATTGCAGAGTGGGGCGTAGTCTTTGATTTTTGACGGATTTTTGCTGTGGCGAACCATTGCGCGCGATCTTTCGATGAAATTGTGTTTTCTTACCGCTTTCATGCAATTGCATGAAAGCAAAATTATTCTGAGGAAGATGGTGGTTTCTTCAACAAAAACCTGTAAATTGTTCATGTGGCAGGAAAATGTTTTGTTGACGAAACGACAAAAAACATTATATAATGGCACGAAGGGGGCGGTTTTGTGGACACTTCTATTCCAATTCAAGTTTCTGCCACATGCTGTAAATCCAAACAGATCCTTTCCTCTCCGGAATATCTTCTGGTGCTGGCGTTAACGGACGGTATTGCCCTCCATGGAAGGGACTCCGAAGAAATTCACGCAGGGACGCTGCTGTTTCTCTCACCGTTTTCGGAACGGAAGCTGTGGCTGGAACCGGGTAGCCGTGTCATCTATGGAATTCTACCGGCTTCGTTTCTGGAGCCTCTGGTGGGGATCCCACAGCGGGCCTCTATCGTGCTGCTCCAGGACAGCGCAGATACCGCCCGGGAAAAGCTGATCGAGCTCTTTGACCAGAGCTACAACAATCCCACCAGTGCGCTACAAAGACTATGCACCGCCTATGAACTGCTGCAGGCGTTGGAGCCCATCATCACCAACCATGTGACCGTCCAGTCTGCGCCGGCCTCCGCAAATCAGCGGGCCGCGGAGATGATCGAATACCTGGAGGCGCACTTTCGGGAACCCATTTCCCTGGGAGATCTTGCAGAAGCCTTTTCCGTATCCCGACAATATATTTCCACGGTATTTCACCGAGAACTGGGCGTTACCTTTTCCGAATATTTGCTGAAACTGCGGTTGGAGGAAGCCCTGCGCCTACTTTTGACCACCAATCAAAACGTTACTACGATTTCTGAGAGCAGCGGTTTTCCCAATCTGCGGTCTTTCAATTTGGCTTTTCAGACGGCCCATGGCATCACGCCAAAGGAGTTCCGCAAAAAACGGGAAAATGCCGAGGAGGAAACAAACAGAAAGCCAACAGGCGTGGTTCTCCGGGATATCAACCAGCTGCTGCGGCCTTATCGGCTGGTCTATCAGAAAAATGAGGCGTCGATCCGGTTTTCTGATGTGATCGAAGCAGGGCGGGGGACGTCCTTTGGACAGAACTGGAATATTCTGAATGTGGACAACAGTCTGGATTGTCTGCAGCGCACCGTCCAGGATTCGCTGACGCACATTCAAGAGGAAATGCATTTTCAATATATCCGACTGGGAAATGTGACGACCGCCACAATGATCCCCTTTCATCCGTCTACAAAAAAGCATCTGTTTTCCAATTTCGGACTTCTTATCGACTTTGTTAGGGGCCTGGGGCTGTCGCCCATGCTGGTAATGGGAAACAATTATGAAGTGATGATGGACACACTGGTGGTGGACAAACATTCTTATTTCACCAGCATCGCCCATTGGCAGGATTTCCTGAAGGAACTTTTGGATTTTTCCATACAGCGCTGGGGTGTGGAATGGGTATCCACCTGGCGATTTGAATTATTCTTCCCGGAAACCATGTATGAGGAGCAGCCTCAGGAGGAATTTCTGGCATTGTTTGAACAGTCTCTGACGCTGATCCATCAGCTCGCTCCCGATGCGCAGGTGGGCGGTCCGGCTCTTCCGGTAGATTCCGTCCACAGGCCCCGGTGGAAAACCTGGTTTGAAGGCCTTTCCTCCCGAGGCATAAAGCCCGATTTTATCAGCATGGAGATATGGGCCGATCATGCCTGGAAGATCGAAACGTTCCGAGGACTGTATGGGGAAATGCGGGAATTTTACTCCATCGGCGATATGTATAGCGCGGATGCAG
>CBCTLT010000300.1:0-2965 GCA_965147785.1 uncultured Oscillospiraceae bacterium | reverse complement strand
CAGACAAACGGCCCATGCTGTCGGATCTGCGAGAATCCGGCTCCATCGAGCAGGACGCCGACGAGGTGCTGTTCCTCTATCGGGACGACTACTATCACCCCGATACAGAAGAAAAAAATGTGGCGGAATGTATCGTGGCGAAAAACCGCCACGGAGAAACCGGCACCATCAAGCTCCAGTGGCTGCCCCAGTATACCACCTTCTCCGACCGGGAGTGGAAACACAGTGAGGAATAAGATTTTTACCTTTCTCCAGCAGCATTTGCAGCCCAGTGATCGGGTGATCGTAGCCCTATCCGGGGGGGGCGATTCCATGGCGCTGCTGCATGCAGTCTGCAGCTTGGCATCTGCCCTTGATATTACTGTTTCAGCAGCCCACTTCAATCACGGCCTTCGTGGGGAGGAAGCCCAACGAGACGAGGCTTTTGTGCAAAACTACTGCCGCTCCATGGAGATTCCCTTAACAGTAGGCCACGGCGACGTCCGCACCTATGCCAATGCCCACGGGATTGGGCTGGAGGAAGCTGCCCGGACGTTGCGGTATGAATTTCTCAAGAACATTTGTCCAGCGGCCAGGATCCTCACGGCCCATACAGCTCAGGATAATCTGGAGACGCTGCTGATGCATCTGCTGCGTGGTACGGGCCTGCATGGTCTGACGGGTATTCCGCCCCAACGCGGGCCCTTACTTCGTCCCATGCTGGATGTGACCCGGCAGGAGGTTGCAGCATACCTGTCCGCCCACCAGATTCCCCATGTGGAGGATTCCACCAATGCCCTGGACAACTGCGTCAGGAACCGGCTGCGCCATCATGTGCTCCCAGATTTGGAACAAGAAAATCCCGTTCTGGCCCAAAGCGTATCCAGGCTCTGCGACAACCTGAGACTGGAGGACGATTTTATGCAGCAGCAGGCTAGCACGGCATTGGAGCAACTGGTCCACCAGGGACTGCTGGACTGCTCCGCTTTTCTGCGGCTCCACAGAGCCTTGCAGTATCGGGTCATGGCCCGGTTCCTTTCTGATGTACCCCAGCTAAGCCGGGTACACCTGGATGCCGCATTGGCCCTATGCAGCAACGAATCTCCTTCCGCCCGGCTCTGCCTGCCCGATTCCTGGCAGCTGCTGCGGCTCTATGACCGTCTGCAACTGCAAAAGTTTTGTCAGCAGGAACAAATTCCGGCAGAAGCAGCCCTTTCCCCAGGCCAAACCGTTGTTTTTGGTCCCTGGGTAGTTTCCTGCCGCCAAGCAGCTATGCCAAAAAAGCTCACATCTGATACCATTGCCTTGCATGCCAGTACCATTACTGGCCCTATGTATCTGCGTCCCCGGAAGCCTGGTGACACCATTGCCCTTTCTGGGGGAACCAAGAAGGTCAGTCGCCTGATGATAGACGAAAAAATCCCCGCCAGCTGGCGGGATACACTGCCTGTAGTATGTCAGGCAGATACCGTTTTGGCGGTTTTGCCTCTGAAAACGGCGGCGTTCTGCCGCGGAGAGACGGGATGTGACAGCTATCTATTGACCGCAACACGAATGGAGGATGGAAAATGAACAAGGATCTGGAATATGTCATGTTTACACCGGAGGAGATCCATCAGCGGGTCCGGGAACTGGCCCGGGAACTGACGGAGGAATACCAGGGCAGGGAACCTGTCCTGCTCTGTATTCTCAAGGGCAGTCTTGTATTTACCGCAGATCTCATGCGGGAGATGGATCTCCCCTGCACCCTGGAATCTATGACCCTTTCTTCCTATCGCGCCATGGCTACCAAGCCGGGAGAACTGACCATGGCAGAGCCCCTTGCGCTGGACGTCACCGGAAAGGACATTATTGTCATGGAACTTCTTCGGCAGCAGAAGCCTGCCTCCTTGAAACTGGTGGTCCTGCTGGATAAGCCCAGCCGCCGGGAATCCCCGGTGGAGGCGGATCTGGTGGGCTTTACGGTGCCGGACGCCTTTGTGGTGGGTTACGGTCTGGACTATAATCAAAAATACCGCAACTTGCCCTGCATCGGCGTATTAAAGCCCAGCATCTACAGTTGACCTCTACATACACAAGGGAGTGACCCCATTGAAAAAAAGCAGAAGCAATCTTATCTTTCTTCTCTTGATCTTTGTGATCCTGGGTGTGGCCGTCTGGGCTATGCGAATGCCCACCACGGAAAGCGATCCCTACACCTACAGCGATATACGGGCCCTTTTTGAAAGCGAACAGGTAAAGTCCTTTACCCTCACCGACAACACATTGACTGTGATCCTGCGGGAAAAGGATGCTGAAGGCAATGATGAGCGCACCTTCTATATCGCCAGTTTTTCCGTATTCTATGAGGACTTTAACGAACTGGTGACAGAACAATATGAAGCAGGCATCATTGAAAGCTACGACTATCCTCCTGCCGCCAGCACCCCTTGGTGGCTTATGTTCGTTCCCTATCTGATCATTGCGCTGCTGGTGCTGGGCGTGTGGTTGTTTATGGTCAGCCGCATGTCCATGGGTGGTACCGGCGGCGATAAGGGCACCATGAAATTTGCCAAGGCCCGCACCACCGTGGGGATCGATGAAAAGAACAAGGTCACCTTCAACGATGTGGCCGGAGCAGACGAGGAGAAAGCAGAGCTTCAGGAAGTGGTGGACTTTCTTCAGAATCCCGACAAATATACCCGCCTGGGTGCTAAGATTCCCAAAGGTATTCTTTTGGTGGGTCCACCGGGCACCGGTAAAACCCTGATCGCCAAAGCTGTGGCAGGAGAGGCCAATGTCCGGTTCCTCTCCATTTCCGGTTCCGACTTTGTGGAACTGTATGTGGGTGTCGGCGCCAGCCGAGTTCGGGATCTTTTTGACCAGGCCAAAAAGCAAGCTCCTGCCATCATCTTTATTGACGAGATCGACGCGGTAGGCCGGCAGCGTGGCGCTGGTCTGGGCGGCGGTCACGACGAACGGGAGCAGACCCTCAATCAGCTTCTGG
>CBCTLT010000299.1:0-2973 GCA_965147785.1 uncultured Oscillospiraceae bacterium | reverse complement strand
AGGGAGATTTCGCCGTTGGAGCAGGAAGGACCGTCGGCAATGACCTCGCCCTTGGAGATCCGGTCGCCGGCATTGACGTTGGGCCGCTGGTTGACGCAGGTGCCCTGGTTGCTGCGGGCGAACTTAGTTAGCTTATAGTTGGCAGTTTCGCCGCTGTCATAGCGGACGGAAATATCGGTAGCGCTGACCTTGGTGACGACACCGTCGTCCTTGGCCACCACGCAGACCTCGGAATCCACTGCGGACTGATGCTCGATACCGGTAGCCACAATCGGAGCCTCGGTGACCATCAGGGGCACGGCCTGGCGCTGCATGTTAGCGCCCATCAGGGCACGGTTTGCGTCGTCGTTTTCCAGGAAGGGAATGAAGGAAGTAGCCACGGAAACCATCATCCGGGGAGATACGTCCATATAGTCGATCATATCCCGGTCTACCTCGATGATGTCCTCCCGATACCGGCAGGTCACACGTGCATTGACAAAACGGCCTTCCTCGTCCAGAGGCTCTGTAGCCTGGCAGACGTAGGCATCGCTTTCGATGTCGGCGGTGAGGTAGAGGACCTCATCAGTAACCCGATGATTCTCCTTGTCCACCTTCCGATAGGGTGCGGTCAGGAAGCCGTATTCGTTGACCTCAGCGTAGGAGGCAAGATACGAGATTAGGCCGATGTTAGGACCTTCTGGGCTCTCAATGGGACACAGACGGCCGTAGTGGCTATAGTGTACGTCTCGGACGTCGAAGGAAGCACGCTCCCGGCTTAGACCGCCGGGGCCCAGTGCGGAAATACGGCGCTTATGGGTCAGCTCCGCCAGCGGGTTGTTCTGATCCATGAACTGGCTCAAGGGAGAAGATCCGAAGAATTCCTTAATGACCGCAGTGACAGGCCGGATATTGATGAGGGACTGAGGCGTCACCAGGTCCAGATCCTGGGTGGTCATCCGTTCCCGGACCACCCGCTCCAGACGGGAGAAGCCCACACGAAACTGGTTCTGGAGCAGCTCGCCTACACAGCGCAGGCGGCGGTTGCCCAGATGGTCAATGTCGTCGGTGGTACCCAAGCCCTGAGCCAGGGTCAACAGATAGTTGATGGAAGCCAGGATATCATCCCGGGTGATGTGCTTGGGCACCAGATCGTTGGCCCGCTCCCGGCATGCTTCCTTGAGTTCGTCACCGGAGTAGTTCTCCATCAGTTCCCGGAGCACCCGGAAATCCGCCCATTCCTGGATTCCCACTTCCTTGGGGTCAAAGTCCACAAAGTTCTTCATATCCACCATATGGTTGGAGAAGATACGAACCTCTCTTCCCTCCACCAGCACGGTGGCCTCGTTGACGCCCTTGGACTGCAGTTCCAATGCCTTCTCCTGGGAGATCACATCGCCGGGCATGGCCAGGATCTCACCGGTCATAGGATCAGCCACAGGCTGGGCCAAGGTCTGACCAGCCAGACGCTTGCTGAGCTGCAGCTTTTTGGTAAACTTGTACCGGCCCACCCGGGAGACGTCGTAACGCCGTGCATCGAAGAACAGGGACTCCAGATAGCTCTCGGCGTTCTCCACCGTGGGAGGCTCACCGGGCCGGAGCTTTTTATAGATCTCCAGCAGGCTCTCTGCCTTGGTCTTGCAAGGATCCTTTTCGATGGTAGCCTTCAGGAAGGGATCCTCGCCATACATTTCGAGGATCTGTCCATCGGACTCCACCCCCAGGGACCGGATCAGGCAGGTGATGGGCAGCTTGCGGTTCTTATCGATCCGGACATAGAAAACCTTGGAAAGGTCGGTCTCATACTCCAGCCAGGCACCCCGATAGGGAATCACCGTAGCGGTATACACATGGTTGTCCGCCTTGTCCGCAGTATCCCCGTAATACATGCCAGGGCTCCGGACGATCTGGGAGACAATGACACGCTCGGCGCCATTGATGACAAAGGTTCCCCCCTGCGTCATCAGCGGGAAATCTCCCATAAAGATTTCCTGCTCCTTGATCTCCCCAGTCTCCTTGTTCAGGAGCCGAACGCGAACCTTAATAGGCTTCGCATAGGTGGCGTCCCGCTCGCGGCATTCTTCCACAGAATACTTAGGAGGCTCGTTCATGGTAAAGTCCAGGAAGCTCAATTCCAGATTGCCCGTATAGTCCTCGATGGTTCCCACGTCCCGAAAGACCTCCTGGAGGCCGGTTTTCAGGAAGTTGTCGTAGGACTCCTTTTGGATGCGCAGCATATTGGGCATCTTGAGGATATCATCGTGCTTCTGATAAGACTTGCGGAGGGTTTTGCCGTAGTATACGTCTTTTACCATCGCCATTGGAACATCACACGACCTTTCTTGCCCGGATATCCGGGAAAATCACCGGGGGGTTGATACACCCGGCAGAGTTGTTGCATTTTCGCCATATTGCTTGATTCCATTCCCCATTCGTGGTACAATACCACCAGATAACATGGGGTGTTATGCGAACCTCGCAATGGCATACTGGATGGTTATTTTACCACATTCGCCACAAGATGTCAACCTTTTTTGGTCCCGAATAGTCGGGATTTTTTTATAGCATGGCGTGTTGCAAAGCAGTGATTTTGCAACACGCCATGTCTGCATTCCAGCAACCATATCAAAACGCACGATCGGGTGTCGGAGGCCCTCCGTCCTCTTCGACACCCGATGCAAACATATTGGTAGCTTTTTGCTCTGCATTTCAAGATAAGCCTTTTGTCGCGTTTTACCCTTTCTGCTATTCTCCCTCCGTCAGATTTTCTGGGGCTCCGGTCGGTAGGGCGTCACCGTTTTTCGCGCATGGGGGTTGACAGCTGTTCCGGCATCCACCTGGTCCAGCCACTTGAAGGGCTCGCTTCGATAAGTCTCCCAGGTTTCAGTGTTCATGGGCTGCTGCATATAGGGGAAGGTATAACGCCAATAGTTGGTACGAGCAATGTATTTTTCATCCTGCTGGCCCGCGTTGACATCGCCCAGCTCTCCTGCT
>CBCTLT010000298.1:0-2976 GCA_965147785.1 uncultured Oscillospiraceae bacterium | reverse complement strand
GTGCTGTTCCATCTGGTGACGGAAAAGATCGGCATGCAGGACGTGGTGCTGGAGTTGCTTTCCTGATGGCTTTATATGCGATCGGAGATCTGCACCTGAGTTTTCAGGCGAATAAGCCTATGGATGTGTTCGGCGGTGCCTGGCATGGCTATGTGGATAAACTGCGGCAGGGCCTGTCTGTCATCGGACCGGAGGATACCACAGTGCTGCTGGGGGATCTCACCTGGAGCATGGACCTGGAACACGCGGTGGAGGATTTTCAGTTTATCCATGAGATTCCGGGACGCAAGATCATTTTGAAGGGCAACCACGACTACTGGTGGTCCACTGCGAAAAAGTTTTATGATTTTTGCGGCGCTCAGGGGTTTTCGGATATGTGGGTACTGAACAACAACTGCTGGCTTTTTGGAGATATTGCTTTGTGCGGTACCCGGGGCTGGTTTTATGAGGAGGAACGCCACGGCGAACAGGACGCCAAGATATTCCGGCGGGAGCTTCTCCGGCTGGAGACCTCCCTCAAGGCCGCAGGCGATCGGGAGAAGATATGTTTTCTCCACTATCCGCCCCGGTTTGGTGCTTACCGCTGTCAGGAAATTCATGAGCTCCTGAAGCAGTATAATGTCCGAAAGTGCTTCTATGGACACCTCCATGGGCCCAGTATTCAAAACGCTTTTCAAGGGCAGTGGGACAACGTAAATTATGCACTGGTGTCCGCAGACTATTTGAATTTTCGCCCGCTCAAGGTGCTGTGAGGCAGAATTCCTGCTTATTTGGGCAAATAAATGAAAATTTCCTATTGGAAAACTAGAAAATATCTGATATAATCTATAGGCTGTTTCGGAATCAATCCGAGCGTTTGAATTTTGTAAAAAGTGGCTTCGGCCGTGAATACAGGAGGAAAAACCAATGAACGTTAAAAGCGTAGAAAAATCTGAGAACAGCACAGCAAAGGTTGTGCTGGAGGTCGAGAAGGCAACATTCCAGGCTGCTCTGGACAAGGCTTATCGCAAGGTAAAGAATGATATCTATATCCCTGGCTTCCGGAAGGGCAAGGCTCCCCGGAAAATCGTGGAGGGCATGTATGGCGCCAGCGTGTTCTATGAGGACGGCATCAACCTGCTGTTCCCGGAGATCTGGCCCGAAGTCACCAAATCTCAGGAGCTCAATGTGGTGGGCAATCCCAGCATTGCGGATCTGAATGTAGATGATAACGGCAATCTCGTGCTCACCGTAGAGGCCGGTCTGTATCCCGAGGTCACCCTGGGTCAGTACAAGGGCATTGAGGCCGAAAAGACCCCTGTTGCGGTCACCGAGGCGGAGATTGACGCTGAGGTTAAGAAGCTGGCTGATCGGAACTCCACCATTGAGACCGTGGAGCGTCCCGTGGCAGAGGGAGATACCGCTGTCATCGACTTTGAGGGCTTCGATAATGGCGTTGCCTTTGAAGGCGGTAAGGGCGAGGATTACAGCCTGAAGATTGGCTCCGGCACCTTCATTCCCGGCTTTGAAGATCAGGTCGTGGGAATGTCCGCTGGGGAGGAGAAAGAGATCAACGTCACCTTCCCTGAGGATTACGGTGCAGCAGAGCTGGCCGGAAAGCCTGTGGTATTCAAGGTCAAGGTCAAGGAAGTCAAGGCCACCAATACCCCTGAGCTGGATGACGAGTTTGCCAAAGATGTATCCGAGACAGCCAACACCCTGGAAGAGCTTCGGAAGGAGCTGGAGGAGAAGCTGCAGAAGGAGAAGGCCGATTCCGCGGACGCTGCGTTTAAGAATGCCGTCATGCAGAAGGCCATCGACAATATGACCGCCGTGATCCCCGATGCCATGGTGGAGGAGCAGCTGGACAACATCATGCAGCAGTACGCCATGAGCATGCAGCAGAGCGGCTTTAGCCTGGAGCAGTATGCTCAGATGATGGGTACTACCGTACAGGGTGTCCGGGAAAGCCAGAAGGCCTCCGCTATGAGCCAGATTCAGAATACCCTGTTGCTGGAAAAGGTGGCAGAAGTGGAGAACATCGAGATCTCCGAGGAGCAGATCGAGGAAGCCTACCAGAAGATGGCGGAGCAATACGAGATGGAGCTGGAGAAGGTCAAGGAGTATGTGCCTTCCGAGGAGATCGTGCGGGATCAGAAGTTCCAGAAGGCCATGGAGGTCATTGTGGACAGTGCAGTGGAAAAAGCACCGGAGGCTCCTGCTGCCGAATAATGCATTCGGTGGGAATAGTTTCCTGAAGGTGCGGTTACAATGAGTTTACTGCGTTTTTAAAGGAGTGTTTCCATGAGTTTAGTACCTTATGTAGTGGAGCAGACTAGCCGCGGAGAGCGTTCTTATGATATTTTCTCCCGACTGCTCAATGACCGGATCATCATGCTGTCTGAGGAAGTGAATTCCACCACGGCCAGCCTGATTGTGGCACAGCTGCTGTATCTGGAGGGCCAGGACCCGGAGAAGGATATCAGCTTTTATATCAACAGTCCCGGCGGATCCGTCACCGACGGTATGGCGATCTACGACACCATGCAGTATATCAAGTGCGACGTCTCCACCATCTGCATCGGCATGGCTGCCAGCATGGGAGCGTTCCTGCTGTCTGCCGGTACCAAGGGGAAACGTATGGCCCTGCCCAATGCTGAGATCATGATCCATCAGCCCTCTGCCGGAACCCAGGGGCAGATCACCGATATGGCCATTCATCTCAAGCGCCTGGAGTTTATCAAAAAGCGTATGAACCGGATCTTGGCCGATAACACCGGAAAGCCCTTGGAGGTTGTGACAGCCGACTGCGAGCGTGATAATTTCATGAGCGCGGAAGAAGCTTTGGAGTACGGCCTCATTGACAAGGTGATTTATAAGAGATAAGGCCTCGGCTCTGATGGAAGGGAGTTATCGCCAGTGGCAAGAGACAACAGCGGTGAAAAGAACATTAAATGCTCTTTTTGTGGCAAAAGACAGGGACAGGTACGGCGGATT
>CBCTLT010000297.1:0-2986 GCA_965147785.1 uncultured Oscillospiraceae bacterium | reverse complement strand
CACCCCATTTGTTATTCAGTATATCATACTGTCTAACAAATGGGGTGCAGTTCAACCTTGAGGATCCCGCCTATTGTTTTTTATTTTTACTCTATTCGCTGCACGCTTCCGCATCCGGCTTTCCCCCGTGGATCTCCCGCCAAGCCCCCGGCGTCATCTCTTCATAACGCTTAAAGGACCGGGTTAGCGTAAACCGGCTGGAAAAGCCCACCTGCTGAGCAATCTCATCCAGGGACAGCTCCGTTTGTGCCAGCAGCTCCTTCACCTTTTGCAGCCTGGCTCCATGGATATGATCCACCACCCCCAGACCGGTATTCTGCTTGAGCATCCGGCTCACATAGGAGGCGCTGACACCCAGCGCTTCCCCGATCATTTCCGCACAGATCCCCGGGTCGTCATAATGTTCCTCGATAAACGTCAGAGCCCTAGTCACCTTATCAGACCGCAGCTGCTGCTCCGACTCCTCATAGGTCCGTAGCGCGCCAATGAGCCGGGAACACTGCTGACGAAGCTGCTGGGCAGAGGTCATATCCATCAGAAGCCGGAACTGTCCCACCACCTCTGCCTCTTCCGCTTCATAGTCCACCACCGAAATCGAAAAGGCAGAAAGCATCTGCTCCATATGCATGACCAGCCGGTTTTTCAGCAAATCCGGATATCGGGAAGCTGTCCGGAGCTCCAGATCCACAAAGCTGTCCATGGTCTTTTCCAGCTGTTCAAAATTCCGATTGGTGACGGATTGCATAAAGCGTTTTTCCAGCTCCGTCCGAAGAAGCTTGTCGCTGAGTTCCACCGGGTTCTCCGCCTTGTCATAGGCGTTTTTCACCGGGCTGCTGTCTCCCATGAGTTCGGCATAGGAGGTCAGCTCCATGGCCTCCTTTCGGGCTCGAACGATGTTTTCCCTGCCGCAATATACCGTACTCACCACCGCCCCGCAGACCAGGCCGTGTTTTTGCAGATCGTCAGATACCAGGCTCAGGGCCTGGCAAATCTCCGCCACCTTCCGACGGGAGGAGACGTCCAGATCCGTTTCCTCCAAACCGGTCACATTGATGACCACTTCCATCCCGTCCGTCATAGGTACATAATAGGGAATGCTGATTCCCTGAAGCCGACGGGACACATACTCCCGCATCCAGGTATCCACCTGTAAAAATGCCGTATGAGGAATGTGCTCATCGCCGCATTTGGGCAGATAACCTGAGAAATCGATGCATTGAATGGTGGCCACCGCAAAATACTCGCTCTGGACTCCCGGCATGGCCTCCGTGAGATCTCCCTCCGGCGGAACATCACCCCCCAAATATTTTTCCAGCAACCGGGTCCGGCAAGCCCGATCCAGTTCCCGGTTGGTATTCAGCAGCCGCCCATAGAAGGACCATACCCAAAAGGCTCCCATCAGCACCCCCGTGCCGGCCACGATTCCACCCAGCCAGGGACGCCATAGCGTTGCCGCCGCAATTGCACATCCCCACAGGGCCATTCCCAGCGCGCATACGGCTGTTACAGTGCCCAACGCTGGAATCTGGCGGGGCTCAAACTTTTTCTTCATGGAGGCATCCCTTCTTTCTTGTGCTATTCTATCATACCAGCCCTATCTTTTTCAATGACCCCCTGTTCGGAAAAGCACACGATTTGACCAGCAGGACACAAGGCGATTCTTGCGCCAGACCTTGTCCTGTGCTACACTGGATCTATCGAATTCAAAATATCTGAAAGGGGTGCCCTCTATGTCCAACCGTTATTCTGCCCTGACCGCCCCGCTGCGGCTTCGGGATAAAACCCTTAAATCCCGCCTGCTATATCCGGTGGCGCAACCCCATTTTCTCCAAGCAAATCAGCTGTTTCCGGATGATCCGGTGGTCACCTATTACGCCTCCAGAGCCAAAAACGGTGCCTCCATCCTGCTGATGCAGGATCTCACGAACCTGGATCAGCGGAAAATGCCCGCCGACTGCGGCCACTTTGCCATGTATGACATTGACGACATTGGATGTCAAAACGGCTTTACCTTCATGGCGGAGATGGTCCACTACTATGGCAGCTACATCACCCCGGAACTGAATTTGGACAACCGGATGCCGCTCCAGGTCAACGATCCCTCCGTTCCCTCCCCCTACGGCGAACCGGTCAATCCCTTTGCAATGGTATCCAAGGATGACGAGGACGAGATCACTGCCGCACCCGGCGTCAAGGCCATGGAAGAGGGCGTCTCCGGCGCCCCCGGCCGGCCCATGGCTGGGGCCAGAATGATGACCCGGGCGGATATGGACGAATATATTCGGGTTCATATTCAGCACGCCCAACAGTACAAAAATCTGAATTTTGACGGCGGTATGTTCGATTTCTGTCACAACTTCAACATCGGGAAATTTCTAAATCCCCGCACCAACTGGCGTACCGACGAATACGGCGGCAGCTTTGAGAACCGCATTCGCTTCCCTGTAGAGGTCATTAAAGCCATCAGAAAAGCCATGGGCGACAGCTACCTGCTGGTGATCAACGCCCCCAACATCGGGGACGACGGCATGGATCTGGATGAAGCAGCAGAATTTCTAAAACGGATCGAGCCCTATATTGATCTATTGCAGGTTCGGGGCCGTCATCCTGACCACGAAAAGGTCACTGTCTGTGAATCCGCGGAGCTTTCCAAGGGGCTCAAGGCCCGAGGCGTCAAAACCCCCATTGCCATCAGCACCTATTATAAAGATCTGGACTCTCTCAACAACGTCATTGCCTCCGGTGCTGCGGATCTGGTGGCCCCCGGTCATCTCTTTATCTGCAACGAGCATCTGGGAGAAATCCTCCGGGACGGCAACGGCGAGGATCTCAATCCCTGCATTGAATGTCACTGCTGCCGAGGCACCTCCTCCACCGGCGACTGGATGAGCCACTGCACCATCAATCCGGAGATTGGCAGGGAGCACCGGGTCAAGCGGCTGGCAGAGCCGGTGGGTAAGGCCAACAAGGTAGCTCTAATTGGCGG
>CBCTLT010000296.1:0-2989 GCA_965147785.1 uncultured Oscillospiraceae bacterium | reverse complement strand
TCTCCTCGGGCTTCAAATCCTCGATTCGGGCAAAGCCGCAAAGTTGCTTTTCCGCCATCTGCACCCCAGCGGGGACCTTTGCCGCACCCAGATAGACCTGAGCGATCTCGGTACCGGCCACGCTGCCGGTATTGGTGACGGCAAAGGTTACGTCGCGGCCGCTGACCTTCAAATCGCTGTATGTAAATGTGGTATAGGAAAGACCGTGCCCAAAGGCGTACAGGGGCTTCACACCCTCCTTGTCATACCAGCGGTAGCCGCAGAAGATGCCCTCGTCAAAATCGATGACCTTTTTGCCGTCACTTTCGTAGCTCAAGTACCGGGTTTTCCGATGCTCCTCCGTATCGGAAACCAGGGTGTCGCTATCCCTTGCAGGAATGGTCAGGGCCATCTTGCCGGAGGGATTCACCTTGCCCAGCAGAATTTCCGCCACGGCCCGTCCGCCCTCCTGACCGGGGGTCCAGATGTTCAGCAGCGCGTCGGCCAGGGCATCTACCTGGCCCAGGGCGTAGAGCTGTCCGTTGTTGTGCAGAACGATCAGCTTTGCGCCGGGTTTCATGGCGGCTTTTACGTCCCGCAGAAATGCCATCTGATCTTCCGGTACTTCCATGGAGGGAAGATTGTTCATAGAGAACATCATGGGCGTGCCCACGGGCCGGAAGGCATAATCCTCACAGAGGAAGAACAGCACCTTATCCGCCTGCCTTGCCGCGGAAATGGCCCGGTCATAGTCCACCTTCCGCTGGGCGGGGGTGATCCAGGAGAGTCGAAGCTGAAGATCCTTGTGGGGAATCCCGGCATTGGCGCACAGGCGGATAGGATAGGCCTTGCCGGCCTCCAGCGTCACATTGCCGCCGTGGATCTCCATACCCTCGGGGGTGCAGACCAGACTGCCCCAGGGCCACTGGGCGCCTTCCCGCAGTTCGGTGGAGCCAATGGTCACATAGTCCTCTGCAAGCTTGATCTTAAAGCTGGTGTTGCCGCCGATCGTCTGAAGAAGCAGGGTGTATTCACCGGTGGTCGGAACGGTGAGATAGCCGTCCCAGGTGTAAATGCTGCCCTTGGGGAACGCGGTGCCGTCCCCGGCGTTTTTGTAGTTTTGATTGATTTTTCCGTCAGAGGTGCCTACGGTGAAGTCGATCTGTTCATCCACACAACAGAAGGAGCCAGTCTCGCGGCCCTCCATATCGCCCGCCAGAGCATTGTCCCAGGTGGGGTGGAAGTCAATGGGCTCATCCTCATCATCGTCAGAGGAGGCCACGCCCTTGAATTCCTTTCCGCCGCCGCCCATGACATCGTTCAGATTCGGCCCACCTCCGGGCATGGGGGGCATATCTTCGCCCATAGGAGGCATTCCGCCCACCGGGGGAGGTGCCATAGGAGACGCTGCAAGGTCTGCCTGTTCCGCTTCTTTTATGCCCAGGATCATGGCCATAAACGGAGGAATCTCATCATCGCTTTTGTCCACACCATAGGTCCGAACAAGGCCGGGCTTTGTCATGGCCTCGTCCTGATGGAGGAACTCGGCGGGAATGGTCTCTCCAAAGAAATCCATGCCCACTTCGGCGGTAATATTGGCCCCCGGACCTGCCAGCCGTTTTAGCTCCTCGGCGGGAGATTTCATTCGGGAGATGCGTCCGTAGCTCCGCTCCTGACCGGCGCCGGAGAGCAGGTGCGTGGCACCCAGGCCAATCATGGCTACGGCATTGTTTCCGGTGTAGTCCGCCTCGGTCAGCGGAAGGGCGCTGTTCTCGTTTTTCAGCAGCACCGCACCCTTTCGGGCAATGTTCAGGCAAATCTCTGCATTGTCGTTTAGAAGTCCAGCCTTGACAGACGCCGTGTAGCGGTCCTTCATGCGGATCGGCTCCGTGCGGCCTGTCTCCACTTTGACCTTGCCGTCATCATCCAGCTCCACCAGGGAGAGATATCCAGCCATGCCGAAGCCGTAGAGCACGTGGGATGCGGCGGACTTTACATCCTCCCAGGTCAGGCGGCCTTTTTGGATCCCCTTTAAGATCCGCTCGTTGCTGTTGTAGGTGCCGTTTGGCATTTCCATGTCCATACCCTTGCCGGTGGACAGACTGTGGTTGGCCCCCCAGTCGCTCATCATATAGCCCTTGTAGTTCCACATATCCCGGAGCACGGTCTTTTGCGCATACTCATTGGCGGAGGCATAGGCACCGTTGAACTTGTTATAGCAGCACATGAAGGAGCCTGCCCGGCCCTCCTTGGCCGCGGCCTCAAAGGGCGGAAACACGATCTCATGGAGGGTCTGCTCATCTACGATCTGATCGGCGGCGTTTTGCATATCCGTACCGATGGACGCCGCGCCAAAGTGCTTGAGGGTTGCCACGGCCCCTGCCTCCTGGATCCCCTTTGTCTCCGGAACAGCCAGACGCGCAGTCAAAAACGGGTCCTCGCCCAGCATATCCTTGTCCCGGTTGAACTGGGGCACACGCACCACGTCGAACTGGGAGCCGAGCTGTGTGTTGCCGGAGATGGCGAAGTTTTCACTGCCCTCCACCTTGCCGTACTGATAGGCCAGCTCCGGGTCCCAGGATGCTGCCAGCATCTCCTGCACGGGCAGACCTGTGGTCTCATACACCGAGGTGACGCCTGCAGGGCCATCGTACATCCGAATCTCCGGGACGCCCAGCCGGGGGATTCCGGGATTGTAGCCAGCGTTGGCAACCTGCATCCCCTCGGGGTTGCTGTGGCCGTGGCAGAGGTTCAGAATTTCCTCTTCGCCAAAAGCGCCTGGACCTTTTTTGTTAAAACCTCATCCGATTCCGGATGGAGCTTTGCGGGTTCCACATATTTGGGATATTTCATTTCCGGTTCCTCCTTATTTGTAGGCATTTCTGCCGTATTTTTCGGTTCTCCAGTCTGAGATCATGCCACCATAGCTAAGGCCAAAGGCGTAGTCATAGACATGGCCTTCGCTGTCCGTATGACACTCCATGTCGAAGGGAACGTCCTCAAACAGCCG
>CBCTLT010000295.1:0-3007 GCA_965147785.1 uncultured Oscillospiraceae bacterium | reverse complement strand
CGGCCCCCCCGAAGGGATGCCCCCTATGCCCGGCGGGATGCCTCCTATGGGCGGCGATATGCCCCCCATGCCCGGCGGAATGCCACCTATGGGCGGCGACATGCCTCCTATGCCTGAGGGCGGATTTTCCATGCCCTCCTTTGGCGGCCCGGCTGCCAAGAATCTGAGCATTACCCTGAAAAACGTCTCCTATACAGGTTGTATTACCGCATCGGTTTCCAAACACAGAGTCCCCAAGGTCTCCAAAGAGAACTGCGAGGAGCTGGGCGAGGTTGTCAACACTCCTGCACCAGTCATCAACAACGGCGTGATCGTATCTCTGGATGAGCGTTCTTCCTGGACTGTCTGCGGAAGCTGTTATCTGTCCAGCCTGACTGTGGCCCCCGGTGCTGTCATTCGTCCGGAGCACGGCACACTCACTCTGACTGTAGATGGCAAAGCCGTGGAGCTTCGTCCCGGCACCTATACCGGAGACGTGCAGCTCACTGTATTCTAATCCGCATATCTGCCAGCATCTTCTCAAAACCTCCTTCCCACCTTCGCAGATATGCAAACCGGCCGCTCGGCTTTTCCCGAGCGGCCGACTTTCTTATGAAAGCCAAGCAAAACATGAATATTTTCCTTCTTATACTTGAACAAAAGCATAGTTTTGCGGTTTTGACTATGCTAGAATTAAGAAAATGACCCAAAAGGAGGCGTATCCATGACAACCACCTACTCTGTCACATTGATTCCAGAGGAAAATATCTATCGTGTGGAAAACCCCAACGGAGGCCCACGGCTGAGCTTCAGCCCCAACTCCAGCGTACAGCTTCTGGAGGTCCAGGACGGTCCGTTCACCTATGCCTTTAAGGACCTGAACCGCAACGGTGTTCTGGATCCCTATGAGGACTGGCGGCTCAGTTCTGAGGAGCGCGCCAGGGACCTTGCCGCACGGCTTACCGTGGAACAGATGTCCGGCATCATGCTGTATCCCGTAGGCGAACCCAATGACGACAGCGGCGATGTGGGCGCAAAGGAAATGATGCAGATCCTGAAGCGCCACATTCGATTTCTTCACGGAAACCGCTCCAATAAAAAGAATGCTGTCCGATTCGGCAACAACATTCAGGCTCTATCCGAAAAAAATGATCCGAACGGCATTCCCATGAACCAGGCTTCCGATCCCAGGAACACCGTAGCGGGCGGACGTTTCGTCATGTTCGACAATCAGGATATGAGCCCCTGGCCGGGAAATCTGGGCCTCGCCGCTACCTTTGACCCGGAATATGTCCTGAAGCACGGCCAGATCGTTTCCAAGGAATACAGGGCCATGTGCATCACTACGGCTCTATCACCTCAGGTGGACCTTGCCACTGAGCCGCGCTGGAGCCGCTTTGCCGGGACCTTCGGCGAGGGCAGCCTCCTGGCGGGGGATATGGCCGCAGCTTATGTGCACGGATTCCAGAGCACCTGGGACGGCATCGGAAAAGATGCCAAGGACCTGGGCTGGGGCAGGGACAGCGTGGTCACCATGATCAAGCATTTCCCCGGCGACGGCGCTGCCGAGGGAGGCCGGGAAGCCCACAACAATTTTGGAAAATTCAATGTCTATCCCGGCTATAACATGAAAGAGCACGCTTCTGTGTTCGGAGCCGCATTTGACATTCCCGGCAGTAAGACCGGCGGGGCAAAGGCTGTCATGCCCTCCTATTCCATTGCCATGACGGGGCATGGTCCCATTGGTGAGGCAAAAGGCAGCGGCTACAGCAAATATAAGCTTACCACTCTTTTGCAGGAGGAAATGGGCTTCGACGGGAACATCTGCGCCGACTGGGACATCACCACCAACAAGCAGTGGGGTATGGAAACACGCACCAAGATCGAGCGGCACTATCAGGCGTTCCAGGCCGGTCTCAATATGATCGGCGGCTGCAACGACATGGAGATCTCCAAGGACGCCTTTGAATTCGGCAAAATGGTTCGTAAGCAATACGTGGACGATCTGCCCATGCCCCCGGAGTTTGCTGCCTTTGCCGCAGGCTGGGGACAGGACGCGGGCGATTCCCGTCCCCCGGAGGAACAAATGCTGAAGCTATACCGCACCTCTGCGGAGCGGTGCCTTCGCATGAGTTTCTACTGCGGATTGTTCGAGGACCCCTACAGGCTTCAATCCGAAACGGACGCACTTCTCACAGAGACAAAGGGCTGCAAAGAAGCCTTTGAGGCCCAGCTTGCTTCTCTGGTCCTCCTGAAAAACAGGGGCGAAATCATCCGGAAATCCAATGGTGAAAAAAAGACTGTTTACATCCCACTCCGCTATGAGCCGGCCAGTCACAGTATGTTTTTCTCCGCGCCGGCCACGATCTCCATGCCCTTTGAGGGCTGCAAAAATCTGCGTAAATACTTCAACGTGGTCACGGATACCCTGCGGGACGGCACAGATCCGAAGGACTCCAAGCCCGAGGACATTATCCGCCGGACCGATTTCACCGGCGTGGACTTTGCCTTGGTCACTGCCAGCAATCCCGCGAATAACAATGGCTATGATGCAGGCCGGGTCAATCTGGATCCCCAAAAAGGTCCCATCGACAACGGCTATATCCCCATCTCCCTCCAGTATCGCCCCTATCACGCCGATCCGGCATTCTGCCGCAAAGCGGCCATTGGACTGGACCCGGACGAGGAGCTTGCATGGATCAAGGCCGGCGGCAAGCCCGGCACCTCCAGAACCTATGCGGGCAAGACTGTCACCACCTCTAACGAGCAAGACCTGGACATGATTTTGGATACTAGAAAGGCCATTGGCGATCTTCCCCTGCTGGTCTATCTGACCGTCACGAATCCGATGTGCTTCCATGAGTTCGAACCCCAGGCAGACGGGATTCTGGTTGGCTTCTCCGTCAGTGAGGATGCCGCGCTGGAGGTCATTGCCGGGCAGTTTGAGCCTCAGGGATTGCTTCCCTGTCAGATGCCTGCGGACATGGAGACCGTGGACCGGCAGTTTGAGGACGTTCCCTTCGACATG
>CBCTLT010000294.1:0-3007 GCA_965147785.1 uncultured Oscillospiraceae bacterium | reverse complement strand
ATCCGATTCCCAATGACCTGGACACGGAAAGATCCATGCTCATTACCGGCTCCAACGCTTCCGGAAAATCCACCTTTTTAAAGGCAGCCGCCCTCAGCGCCGTGCTGGCCCAGAGCATCTGCACCTGTCCTGCCCATGGGTACAGTGCCACCGCCTTTCATATCTGTTCCTCCATTGCGCTGAGAGACAATATCCGCTCCGGCGAAAGCTATTATATTGTGGAAACCCGGTCCCTTAAGCGGATCATGGATCTGTCCGCCCAGCACCGGGTCCTCTGCGTCATTGACGAGATCCTCCGGGGCACCAACACCGTGGAGCGGATCGCCGCCTCCAGCACGGTACTGGAAGCCTTGGCCGACGCAGGAGCCCTTTGCATTGCCGCCACCCACGACATCGAGCTTTGCGGGATGCTGGCTCCTCGCTTCTCCATGTATCACTTTGAGGAGCAAATCCAGGAGGATCAAATGGTTTTTGACTATCAGCTGCGCCCCGGTCCCGCCTCTACACGAAACGCCATCCGGCTTTTGAAACTCATGGGCTTTGCAGATCAAGTGGTGGAAAAAGCTCAGCGTCGGGCTGACCGCTATTTCCAGGACGGCGTTTGGGAGTCCTAACATCGTATTGGATTTCAGGCTCCTACCAGTTCCTATTGAGATACGATTCGAAGGATTTCGGCCTTTGCCGCACCCATGATTTCTGCCACATCTGCGCCGACAACATCCAGTCCCTCGGCACGCACACAGCGAATGGTTGGGATTTGATAGAACACCTCTGCCACGGTCCTTACATAGTCAAACCCCAGATCCGCCAGGATGGGCCCCCCTGCTGTTGTGATATAGTACAGCTCCTTGGCCCGGCACAGGGACTTCGGCGTTCCATGGGCGTCGTAGTAAAAGGTGATCCCCACCACGTTGACGGCCTCGATATAGGCCTTCAGCAGGGCCGGGAAGGACAGATCCCAGTAAGGTGCGGCAATCACAATAGCATCTGCATCCGCAAACTGTTTGGCATACCGGAACAACGGGGACCCACTGTCTCCCGTTTCCAAAGCCATTGTTCTGGCCTCCAACGTCTCCCGCGTCAAGGGTGGGATTGCCACCTCATTCAGATTCAATTCGGCCACCTCGCCGGCCATTTGTCCCAGCGCCAGTTCCGCCAGTTCTCTTGTTCTGGATTCGGGCCGCACACAGGCATTGACAAACAAAATTTTTTTCATGGGAGGACTCCCCTTTCCGGTTGATGGGACTATCATACCACATTCCTTTCGCTCCGGCAATGCTGACGGCTGGAGAACCTCCTTGCATGTTTTCTGTACTATGGCCGTTCATACGTCTATTCCACAGTCCATCCGTTCTTTTCTTGTTTGCCCCCAATGCCGAGCATAATGCAACACACAAGTTCTGACAAGCACAAAGGAGAAATATTATGTCGTTTCATCTACTTGATCTTTCCACTTGGGATCGGACGGAGTTTTACCAGCATTTCATAAATGAAGTAGCCTGTACCTATTCCTTAACCGTGGATTTGGACATCAGCGCATTAAAAGGCCGGCCCCTTTACCCCTCCATACTCTGGCTATTAACAAAAGCGGTCAATCAGGTGCCGGAGTTCCGCACCGCCCTGACCGACGCGGGTGTGGGGATCTACGACGAAATGCACCCCGCCTACACCATTTTGAATCAGGACAACAAAAATTTTTCGGCCATATGGACCGAGTTTCACCCTGATTTTCAGGTCTTTTTACGTTCCTATCAATCCGATACCGCAAAATACGCATCCTCTGTTCATTACGCGCCCAAGCCCAACAGACCCGCAAACACTTTTGACGTTTCCATGATCCCCTGATTTCGGTTTTCCGCTTTCCATCTCAACCTTTATGACGCCAAAAAATATCTGCTTCCGATTTTCACTTTGGGGAAATTTTACGAGGAAAACGGCAAACGAATGATTCCTCTGGCAATCCAGGTGCATCATGCGGTATGCGACGGCTATCATATCGGCGTCTTTGTGGATACTTTACAGGGACTAATTGATCAGTTTCAAGCTGACACATAATGCTCCCACAGAACTGGAAGTTGTGAAGCAGATAACCTAAAAGAGCTAACTGACGAATCAAAATCAGTTAGCTCTCTTTTTATGAATAATGAAAAAAATGTTGCCAAATCGTTGCCACAAAGGGCCTTAACCCCTCAAAAAACCAGTTATATCAGGCTTTTCCGGACCTCTGAAATCATTCCCACTCTTTTACAATATTCTCCCACGCCCTATTTTCAGTTCGTTTTCCTATCATTTCAGGCGTTTTTGAGAGCATTTTTCTATGTCGTATTTTATTTATCGTCCCTCGTGTTGCAAAAAGTGTTGCAATTACTGCAAAGAAATGATACCACACGGTTATGAGGTTAGGTGTGTAGAAATCGTTAAATCATTATAAACAAAAAGTCCGGTTTCGTCAACCGGACTTCATTGTCAGATAGCGCTTTTGATATACAGATTATCAATGATTCCTGCAATCAATTTTACATTTGCCATCAGCTCATCATCTACCGTTCCTCCGTTTTCAATTCGCTGTAATTCAGCCAACACCTCATTGAGTTTATCATAAACGGCTCTATGGACTTTACAGTTGCCTTTCACATAAATAGTTCGGTCAAGCAACTTGGATGTAATGTAATCCTGCTTTGTCATTCCTGAAAGCTCTACAACAGTGTTGATCTGTTTGTCCTCTTCTGAAGAAACACGAAAAGCTATTTCCACGCTTTCGGAATTGTGGTAGAATGAAAGTAAGATTTGCAGGCAAGGAGGGAGAGCGTGGAACTATCTATACAGGAACGATTGAAAGACCTGCGTGTGGAGCGTGGCTTGACGCTGGAACAGCTTGCGGAGCAGACCCACCTTTCCAAGTCTGCTTTAGGCAGTTATGAGGGGGACAATTTCAAGGACATCAGCCATTATGCCCTTATTGAGTTGGCAAAGTTTTACGAAGTGACTGTTGATTATCTGCTGGGCC
>CBCTLT010000293.1:0-3014 GCA_965147785.1 uncultured Oscillospiraceae bacterium | reverse complement strand
AATGTGGAAGGCAAGATGGTGGCTGCCCTGCGGCGTCTGGGCTTCGACGGTGTGTTCGATGTGGACACTGCTGCGGACTTCACCATCATTGAAGAGGGCAACGAGCTGCTGGAGCGCATTAAGAACGGTGGCAAGCTGCCGCTGATCACCTCCTGCTCTCCCGGCTGGATTCGCTTTGCCGAGCAGTACTATCCTGATTTCCTGTCCAACATCTCCTCCTGTAAATCTCCTCAGGGCATGTTTGGCGGCCTGATGAAGACCTACTATGCAGAGAAGATGGGCATTGATCCCAAGGATATGTTCGTTGTTTCCGTTATGCCCTGTACCGCCAAAAAGTATGAGATCAAGCGGCCCGACATGGAAGCAGCCGACGGCCTGAAGGATATTGACGTCAGCATCACCACCCGGGAGTTGGGTGAGATGATCAAGCGGGCTGGCATCAACTTTGTGGCCCTGCCCGATGAGAAATTCGATCCCATCTTCGGTATTGCCTCCGGTGCGGCAGATATCTTTGGCGCTTCCGGCGGCGTTATGGAAGCGGCGCTGCGTACCGTCTCCGCCATTCTCATGGGCGACGAGAACGCACCGCTGGAATTCCACGAAGTCCGCGGCTTGGAGTCCGTCAAGGAAGCCACCTACGAACTGCCCGGTAAGACGGTCCGCGTGGCGGTTGTCTCCGGCACCAAGAACGCTGGCAAGCTGCTGGAAGCCATTCGCAACGGCGAAAAGGATTACGACTTCGTGGAAGTCATGTGCTGCCCCGGTGGCTGCATCAACGGCGGCGGCCAGCCCTATGTGCCGGCTGAGATCAAGAACTTTGTGGATTACCGTGCGCTCCGTGCCAAGGCTCTCTACGATGAGGACGCCGGCAAGGAGCTTCGGAAGAGCCACCTCAACCCCATTGTCCAGGAGGTTTATGCCAATTATCTGGGATCCTGGGGCGGAGAGAAGGCCCACCACATTCTCCATACCAGCTATCAGGCCCAGCCCAAGTACCGGCTGTAATTCATCAAAAAAGCGCTGCCCAATTTTGGGCAGCGCATTTTTTGCTATGTACCTTATACAATAAGTTGGGGCTTTACGGTAATCCGTAAAGCCCCGGTAGTTATGGAATCGTCAGGCGATTTCGTTTAGTGCTTCCTGACTGCGGTCATAGGCAGCCTGGTAGATGTCGGTCATCTCCTGGAGGCCCATGCTCATGCAGGTGTCCAGGAAGGTGTCATAATTGCTCATGGGCTCATCCCCCAGGATGAACTTGAGGATCATACCCTTGGCATAGGTGTTGAGGTCAGTGGCGTAGCCGTTGTAGGTCTCCAGCTCCTCGTTGGTAAGGCTCAGATAGGAGGGAATGTTGTTGGCTCCGTCTGTCAGATTGGCCAGGGTATCCCACGCCGGTGGCATAGAGATAGGAGGCAAACATGAAGTTCAGGCCGTCGGGATTGTTGACTACCAGATCGGTCCACTGGGGATCGCCGTTTTCATCGTATTCAAAGGTAACGCCCTCTTCGCCCCAGTTGTAGAGCAGCTGCCCTTCTTCGGAGTACAGCCAGTTCACCAGCTTCAGCAGGGGGATATAGTCCTCGCAGGCGGTGGAAACGGCCCAGGTATCTGCGTTCTTAATAAGCCGGGACTCAAAACCTACGTGTACCTCGTCCACGCCCTCAGCCTTGGGGTATGCGGTGGCCATCAGCTCCATAGCGGTATTCTCAGGATTAAAGTCGAAGATGTTGCTCATGCCCTCTGCGGAGCCATCCACGAAGGAGCAGAGATCGTTGGCCATATCCATGCGAACCGTGGTGATGTCGATGTCGTTGTAGAAGTCGTCATTGAACAGACCCTTCAGATACCAGTCGTTCATCTTGGTGAGATAATCCTGGAAGGCCTGGGTGGTATAGGAATGGACCACCTGGCCATCCACCACGTTAAAGCTGCCGGGAGTGATGTTGAAGGCGGCACCCCAGTCGGTGTCCAGACCTTCGTACTGCAGGTAGGCGTAGGCACCATAGGTGTCCTTACAGTAGGTCAGGTATTCCTCGTACTGATCCAGGGTGTCCAGGCTCTCCACACCGGAGGCCTCAAACCAGTCCTTCCGGACGATCATGCCCTGGTTTTCCATGCCGGCCTCTTTCAGCAGCTGGGCGATACAGCCCATGTAACCGGACTGGGTCCGCACGGACATATAGGCATTGGGATCAGAGGTCAAAAGATTCCAGTAGTTGGGGGCGTACTCCTTGAGGTCGTCATAAAGATCTACAATGACGCCTTCCTCAATGGCACGCTCGTGGCCGGAGCTGTTCCGGGCACCGGCATAGTAGTTCATGACGCCGATGATATCGGTGTAGTCGCCGCCGGCAATCATCAGGTTGAAGGTTTCTTCCTCAGCCATACCACCGGCCACCGCGTTAAAGTCGATGTAGACGTTGGTGGTCTCGTTGATCAGCTTGACCATGGCGATCTGATCGGAGAACTCCTCCAGGTTGATCATGGTGCTGACATAGGGGGCCACGGGCATCCAGCAGCTGTAGTGGACAGCTTCCTCTTCGATGGGCAGCTCCACCGCTTCCAGAACCACCTCGCCGGTGGACTCGGCTGCGCCTTCTTCCGTGGAAGTGGGCTCCTCAACAGTGGAGTCGGCGGGCGTTTCTGGAGCAGGCGCTTCCGCTTCCTCTGTCTCCTCAGGTGCCGTCTCCGGTGCAGAAGCAGTAGCCTCTTCGGTGCTGGAGGTGGCAGATGTGGTCTCATTGCTGCCACAGCCGGCCAGAAGTCCAAGAACTAGGGTCAGGGCCAGTAACAGTGCAAGGAGCTTCTTCGTATTCTTTTTCATAGCGTATCCTCCTGTTGCTTAAATTGGCAGATAATCTACCTCACCTCACTATAACACAGTGGCAGCCCAGGGAAAACTGACAGAATTAAGGATTGAAATATGAATTTTTGACTTTAATTCCGCAATAATCTTGATTCTTGACCACGAAATTTGATACTATATAGAAAACAGAGACATTCAGGCAGGAAGG
>CBCTLT010000292.1:0-3016 GCA_965147785.1 uncultured Oscillospiraceae bacterium | reverse complement strand
TCCTTACAGTCCAAATTGCCGCAGTACGATCACACCTGCCAGCAGCAGAATGCCCACCAGCAGTCCCAGGGTATCCAGGCTGTGCCAATGGAGCGGATTGAGTCTGGTACGGCCTTTGCCGCCGGTATAGCAGCGACACTCCATAGCGGTGGCCAGCTCATCGGCCCGGCGAAATGCACTGACAAACAGGGGCACCAGCACCGGAATCAGCGCCTTTGCCTTTTGCAGCAGATTCCCCGTTTCAAAATCTGCCCCTCTCGCCTTTTGCGCGGACATAATCTTGTCCGTCTCCTCGATGAGGGTGGGAATAAACCGCAGGGCAATGCTCATCATCATGGCAAGCTCATGGACTGGCACCTTGATTTTCTTCAGTGGATTGAGCAGCAGCTCCAGGCCGTCGGTCAGGGTGATGGGCGAGGTGGTATAGGGAACCAAGAAGGTGCCGGTCACCAGCATAATGATCCGGGCCACCATCAATATGGCGTTACGAATTCCGGCATCAGTGATCTTCAAAATCCAGATATGAAACAGTTCCTTGCCCGGCGTATAAAACATATTGAGGATTGCCGTGAATGCGATGATAAATATCAGCGGCTTGACCCCTTTGAGGATGGTTTTCAGTGGGATTTTAGAAATACGGACCGCAGCGATCAAGTAGATCAGCACCAGCAGATATCCCACAATTCCCTTGCAGGTAAACAGGGCCACGATATAGAACAGTACATTAAGCAGCTTAGTTCTCGGGTCCATCCGATGGATGGCGGTGTCACCGGGGAAATACTGGCCAATGGTAATATCCTTTAGCATCCGTGGTCTCCCCCTTTCAGTGCCATCAGAGCCTCCTTGGCCTGGGCCGTGGTATATACAGAGGGATCCACCGGAAGTCCCAGGGCCTTGAGCCGCAGAAACACACTGGTGACCTGAGGCACTGCCAGGCCCATTTCCTCCAGCTCCTTAGCATGGGAAAAGACCTCCCGGGGCGTACCGTCCATGGCGATATGAGCGTCGTTCACCACTACCAACCGTTCCACGCTGTCGGCAATCTCCTCCATGGAATGGCTGACCATAATCACGGTAGCGTCCTTTGCTGTCTGATAGCTCCGAATGTTTTTAAGCACCTGTTCCCGTCCCTTGGGATCCAGACCGGCCGTGGGCTCGTCCAGAATCAGCACCTTGGGCTCCATGGCAATGACGCCCGCAATGGCCACCCTGCGTTTTTGTCCTCCAGAGAGTTCAAAGGGAGAAAGCTCCAGTATGGATTCCGGCAGCTCCACAAAATCCGCCGCTTCCAAAACTCTACGGCGGATCTCGTCCTCCTCCAGTTTCATATTTTTTGGCCCAAAGGCGATGTCCTTAAACACGGTTTCCTCGAAGAGCTGATACTCCGGGTACTGAAATACAAGCCCCACCTGAAACCGTACCTGGCGAGTAAACTGCTTGTCGGCCCAGATATCCTTTCCATCAAACAGGACCTTACCTGCCGTGGGTTTCAAAAGGCCGTTTAAATGCTGAATCAATGTGGATTTTCCCGAACCTGTGTGGCCGATGATTCCCATAAACTCACCCTGGTTCACAGAAAAATTCACCTGTTCCAGGGCATACCGTTCAAAGGGCGTACCCTGAGAATAAATATGTGTCAAATCCTTGGTTTCGATAATAGGATTCAAATTGGTATCCTCCGGCTGTTATCCTCCGGCTCTCCCGCGCAGCCTCCGCTGGGATGCCGATATTCTGTTACGACGCCTCAATGGCCTTTACAATCGCCTGGGCGCACTCTTCCACGGAAAGCGCATCCAGAGGAAGGTTCCATCCCTCCTGATTCAGCGCATACATCAAATCTGTGGTCTCCGGCACGGTCAGCCCAACGCCTTTGAGCAGTTCTACCTGGGAAAACACCTTTTTCGGCGTGTCGTCGGCTATGACCTTCCCTTCGTTCATGACCACCACCCGGTCCGCGTGAATGGCCTCCCGCATATGATGGGTGATCAGCAGCACCGTGACTCCAAACTTCTGATTAAGCTCATGGATGGTGTCAACCACCTCATTCCGGCCCACCGGGTCCAGCATGGCTGTGGGCTCGTCCAGCACCACGCATTTGGGCCGCATGGCCAGAACGCCGGCAATGGCCACTCGCTGTTTCTGTCCGCCAGACAGAAGATGGGGCGCATGACGCCGGTATTCGTACATACCTACAGCCCGCAATGCTGCATCCACTCGTTCCCGGATCTCCTCCGGTGGAATGCCCAAATTCTCCAGAGCAAAGGCCACATCCTCCTCCACCACATTGGAGACGATCTGGTTGTCCGGGTTTTGGAACACCATTCCCACCGAGCGGCGAATGGGGATCAAATCCTCCTCCCGCTTCGTGTCCATGCCGTAGACATAGATCTCACCTCCGGAGGGAAGCAAAATGGCGTTAAAATGCTTCGCCAGGGTGGATTTTCCGCAGCCGTTGTGGCCCAAGATCACCACAAAAGTTCCCTGCTGAACAGTGAGATTCAAATGGTCAAACACCAAAAGCGCATCCATATGCTCCGTTTGGGCATAGGAAAAGGAGGCGTCTTTTACTTCAATTGCAGTTTCCATATTACTCCTCCCGGGTCCAGCGTCCCGTGGCTCCACAGGGAAGACACAGGCCTGATTTTGTCACAGGAAGCCCCAGCTCGTCGCAGGCAGTTTTGCCCCCGTATTTCACGCTGAACAAGCTGTCGGAAAGATACCCCACCACAGAGGGAGCCAGCCCGGTGGTATAGGAGTTGATGATGACAAACAGCGGATCTTCCGACAGAACTCCGGTACAAAGTTTGACAAAATCGTAAAGATTTTTTTCCAGCTTCCATACTTCGCCGGAAGGCCCTCGTCCGTAAGAGGGTGGGTCCATGATGATAGCATCATAGCGGCGTCCACGCTTGATCTCCCGCTCTACAAATTTACCGCAATCGTCCACAATCCAGCGAATGGGCTTATCCTCCAGGCCCGATACCGCAGCATTTTCCCTGGCCCAGGACACCATACC
>CBCTLT010000291.1:0-3059 GCA_965147785.1 uncultured Oscillospiraceae bacterium | reverse complement strand
CTGGATCTCATGAACCCCATGTACTTTATTCGCAGCAATCATCCCGGTATTGCCCCCCATTGGTGGATTCGTCACGGTGCCTGCGACAACCACACCTCTCTGCCCATTATCACCAACATGGCAGACAGTCTGCGGGAAATTGGCAAGGACGTCAGTGCCCGTCTGGTCTGGGACGGCGGCCACTGTGCCGACGACGATCCCACCGGGATGGCAGACTGGATGGAATCCATCTCCAGAGGCGCTGGAAAGTAATCGGCCCATATATACAAAGGACCTGGTGAAGCACCGCTTCATCAGGTCCTTTCTTTCAAGGTCATTTTCTCTTTCTGGGGATTACGTCCCATGCCGCCAGTGGGTACCGCTGCATGGCCCCAAACACGTTGTCCTTCAGAGCTGGATATTGTTCCACCATGTCATAGATCAATTCTTTGATCTCATGGCGTTTGGAAGTTTTGTCCGCTGGGCATTCGTTCTCCACCACCGGAAGCTGCTCCCGCTGTGCAAAATGCAGCAGGGTCTGTTCCGGAATATACAGCATGGGCCGGATCTGGGTGACACCGGTGCGATCCAAATAGGTCACCGGCTGAAAACAGCTGATCCTGGCCTCGTAGATCAGACTCATCAGAAACGTCTCCACCGCGTCGTCATGATGATGTCCCAAAGCAATTTTGCGGATTCCACGTTGGCGGATCGCCTCGTTCAAAGCACCTCGGCGCATTTTTGCGCACATGGAGCAGGGGTTCTTTTCCTGGCGCAGATCAAAGACCACCGTTTTGATCTGGGTGGGCACAATGGTATACGGGATGGACAGGCCCTCACAGAACTCCGCCACAGGCCCATAATCCATATTGGGAAACCCCAGGTCTATGGTGATGGCCTCCAGCGTAAAGGGCTTGGGATAGTACTCCCGCAGTGCCGCCAGCAGCCGCAGCAGCGCCAGAGAATCCTTCCCCCCCGAAACGCCCACGGCAATTTTGTCCCCGGCCTCGATCATTTTGCATTGGTTTTTTCCTCCAAGTATAAAAATCGCACGTTAGTATTAAAGAGAAAACAAGCGAATTTATTAGATTTCAAGAGTTCTCTCGGCATTTTATAAAAAAACGTGTTTTTTCTGTTGACATCCCAAAAATGGGGTGCTAGAATAGCAAAGCGTGCTCAGGAATATCCATATTGTAGCACACCCATAATCAATGTCAAAAGTTTTATTTTTATACTGGAGGAGACAGATATGTCCACTACTTTGGCAAAAAAGGAGACCGTCGAGCGCAAGTGGTATGTGATCGACGCAGCCGGCAAGCCTCTGGGCCGTGTGGCTGTTCAGGCCGCCACCCTGCTCCGCGGCAAGCATAAGCCCACCTACACCCCCAACGTCGACTGCGGTGATTTCGTCATTGTGGTCAACGCCGCCAAGGCTGAGCTCACCGGCAAGAAGCTGGAGAAGAAGATGTACCAGCATCACACCGGCTGGATCGGCAATCTGAAGGAAGTCAAGTATTCTACCCTCATGGCCCAGAAGCCCGAATTCGCCATGGAGCTGGCCGTGAAGGGCATGCTTCCCAAGAATTCCATCGGCAGAGCCTCTATGACTCGTCTGAAGATCTATGCCGGCCCCGAGCACAAGAATGCCGCTCAGAAGCCTGAGCCCTGGACCGCGATTTAATGGGAGGTAACGACTAATGTACGAGAGCAAAAGACAGTATCAGTACGGCACCGGCAGACGTAAGTCCTCCGTTGCCCGTGTTCGCCTCTATCAGGGCGGCACCGGTTCCATCACCATCAACGGCCGCGACATCGACGACTATTTCGGCCTTGACACGCTGAAGCTGATCGTTCGTCAGCCCCTGGTCTCCACCAAGACTCTGGGTACCGTGGACATCGTCTGCACCGTTGCAGGCGGCGGTGTTTCCGGTCAGGCTGGCGCCATTCGTCACGGCATCGCCCGTGCCCTGCTGCAGGTCAGCCCCGAGTATCGTCCCATTCTGAAGGCTGCTGGTTTCCTGACCCGTGACCCCAGAATGAAAGAGCGGAAAAAATATGGCTTGAAAGCAGCACGGCGTGCACCTCAGTTCTCCAAGCGCTGATTTCCCTTTTATCTTCAAACTGCCTTCCAGATGGAAGGCAGTTTTTTTGCAACATCCGCCCATGCCCGGTCCTCTTGCACTTCTGCACCGCCTGTGTTACACTAAAGAAAAATCTTTGATGGAAAGGATGCTGTATATGAATCCTGAACATCTGCTGGACATCTTATCCACTGCGGAACGGCTCAAATGCACCCCTCGGCACTCCTGGACCTCCAGCGGACGCCGGGAAAGCGTAGCGGAGCACAGCTGGCGGCTTTCTCTGCTGGCCCTGTTGGTCACCGACGAATTTCCGGATTTGGACATGGATCGAGTCATCCGAATGTGTTTGATCCATGATCTAGGAGAAGCCTTTACGGGAGATATTCCTTCCTTTCAGAAAACCAAAGCAGATTCTGCCACCGAAGACCAGAAGCTGGATCAATGGATCGCCACGTTTCCCATGCCGCTGCGAGAGGAACTACAGGCGCTGCTTCAGGAAATGGGCGAGATGAAAACCAAGGAATCAAGACTTTACAAGGCTTTGGACAATCTGGAAGCTGTGATCCAGCACAATGAAGCAGATATTTCCACCTGGCTTCCCCTGGAATATGAGCTGCAGTATACCTACGGCAGCGACAAGGTGGGCTTTTCCCCTTGGCTCCAGCAATTAAAATCTGCCATTGACCGGCGCACCACAGAAAAAATTGCCGGTGCCTCCGCGTCGGTTGCTGTCAATAACCATATGAAAACCGACATTACATAGACGCAATGCGCTGCCCGAACCCATCGGGCAGCGCATTTTTCAGTAATAGTATTCCTCCACCGTTCTGCCGTGGCTCCGCATCAACTCGCAGATCCGCTCAATGGCCTTGAGCTTCATATCCAGGTCCAGGGGCACATCCTTGCCCTCATAGGCTGGATTCTTGGCCCGTCCGATAAAGACCCGCAATGTGGTACAGTCCTCCACCAACTGCTTGGCCAGAAACGCCGCGCCATTCT
>CBCTLT010000290.1:0-3071 GCA_965147785.1 uncultured Oscillospiraceae bacterium | reverse complement strand
GGAATGACTTTGGCAGTCATTCTCCAAAGCGGCATTTGTCCGCTTATGGTGGGGATCGGGTGCATCATTGCAGGAGGAATCTGCCTCAAATGATTGTCCAAAACTTGTGGTCTAGTCCAGGAATTCGGTGAATATAATCTGTTAGAGATCGGAGCCAACAGCTCCGGAAATAAGGAGTGAGTTCGCTGAAACTGGAATTTTTGACAGAAGCAATGGAGTATCTCCGGCCGGTGCTGCGGGAGACAAAAACGGTGGAGGAGACTGCCGAGACGATCATTCCGGACAGCTGCCCGGATATTACGGAGATTTTGCATACCGGTGGTATGTGCTTTCTGCGGGGGAAAGAGCTGTCCGAGGGAAGCGCGGCAGTGTCTGTGGGAGTCAGCGCTTCCGTCCTGGTGCAACCTGACGGCAGGAAAGAGCCGGAGGTGGTGGAGGCCTATATTCCGCTGAGTCTTCGGATGGAAAATTCGGCCCTGAAGCCGGGACTACTGAGCTGTGCCCAGGTGCAGCTGCGGCGGCTGGATAGCCATATGGTCAATCCCAGAAAGGTGCTGGTCCGGGCTACGGTGGCGGTAACATTGTGGGTGTGGGAGAATTGCCACGAGGAGCATCCCTCGGCGGCCGCAGCCCCGGGCATTGAACTGCTGCGGCGGGAGGCGCCGCTGAAGCTGATGACTACGGTAGGAGAGAAAAACTATACCGTGGAGGATGCCGTGAGACTGACGCCGGAAGGGGTTGGAAAGACTCTGGCGGATTACCGCATGGACATCGAGCATGCGGAAGCCCGGCTTACCGGGACCCGGGCGGTATTCCGAGGAACAGTCCATATCACAGCTCTGTATCTTACAGAGGATGGAAACCTGGAAACCGGGCAGGCCCAGCTGCCCTTCTCGCAATACATTGATCTGGGGGACTGCCAGGAGACCGACGAGCTCCAGCTGACCAGTTGCCTCACCGGGGCGGATGTGGAGCTCAGCGCCGACGGCGGCGGACTAAATGTGACGCTACAGCTGCTGACCCGGGCGGAAGTATGGGCGGTACGGGAGCTGAACTATCTGGCGGATCTGTATGCCCTCACAGGACAGGCAACCCCGATACGGGAAAACTGCAGCTATGAGTCTCTGCTGGACCGGCAGTATTTTGCTCCCGTCGGTCGAGGCAGCATTGCTGGCATTGGTGACCAGTGTATCTATGTGTCCTGTCAACCTGGGGAACTGAGCCATACCAAAACGGGAGAAAACACGGAGTTTACTCTGCCGGTGAATGTACAGGTGCTTTCTCAGCAGGAGGGAAAGCTGCAAAGTGGTACCGTTCGGGTCAATCTCACCTGCACTACCCAGGCGGCCCAGGGGTGCCGGTTCGAGGGAGAAGCCATGGACCTGACAGCTGTGGTATCGCCTGGGGCAGAAGGATTGGATGTGAAGGTGACGGGGAGACTCTGCATCAGCACCTATGGCCTTTCGGATTTTCAGGAGGTTGCAGGCTGCGAGTTGTCTGAGGCGGAGCCGGAGCGGGATCGTCCCGGCCTGATTATCCGCCGTCCGGCGGCTAGGGAGTCCCTATGGGATATTGCCAAGCAATACCGCACCACCATGGCTGCCATAGAAAAAGCCAACGATCTGTCCGGGGAACCCGGGCCGGATACGCTGCTGCTGATTCCCAGCCCATGAGGACAGGTTCTAACCGGCCCCAGGGCGGCATAGGGTATAGCACTGACAAGAGCGGCAAGGAGGAAGCCAATGGAAAACATCTATGAGGAGATCGGACGGAGAACCGACGGCAATATCTATCTGGCGGTGGCGGGACCGGTGCGAACCGGCAAGTCCACCTTTGTAAAGCGCTTCATGGAGGAGCTGGTGATCCCGTCTATCGACAACGTCTATCACCGGGAGCGGGCGCGGGACGAGCTGCCCCAGAGCGGCTCCGGAAAGACCATCACCACATCAGAGCCCAAATTCATCCCGGAAACAGCGGTGGAGATCCAGCCCGACGGGGCCACCAGGCTGCGGGTGCGGCTCATTGATTCCGTGGGATATATGGTAGACGGGGCCATCGGCGCCGAGGAAAACGGACAGCCTCGGATGGTAACTACGCCCTGGTATGACCATGAGATCCCCCTGACGGAGGCGGCAGAAAAGGGCACAAAAAAGGTCATGGAGGACCACTGCACCATCGGCCTCATCGTCACCACCGACGGTAGCGTCACGGACATTCCCCGGGAGGACTATCTTTCTGCGGAGGAACGGGCCATCGCCGATATGAAAAAAACGGGCAAGCCCTTCCTGGTATTACTCAATTCGGTCCACCCGGAGGCTCAAGAAACCCGGGAACTGGCCAAAAACATTGCGGAACGGAACGGCGTGCAGGTATTTCCCATCAACTGCCTGACTATGGAGCAGGAGGATATTCTCGAACTGCTGCGACGGCTGCTCTACGAGTTCCCGGTCCAGGAGCTGGACTTTTATCTGCCGGGATGGGTTACTGCCCTGCCGGAGGACCATCCGGTGAAGGCCGGCCTTTATGAAGCTTTGAAGGCCATGGCGGCGGAGGCGGAAAAGTTGTCCCAGGCCCAGGCGGTATTCGCCAAGGCACCACCCGACACTCAGGTGGAGCAGATCCAGATGAAAAATATTGACCCGGGCAGCGGTATCGTGTCCATGACCCTGCTGTTCCCGGAAAAGCTGTTTTATCAGGTCCTGTCTCAGCAGACCGGCACAGAGATCCAGGACGACGGGGCTCTGATGAAGCTTCTGACGGAGCTGACCCAAGACAAGCAGGCCTATGACCGGGTAGCTGGTGCTCTGGAACAGGTCAAGGCCACGGGCTACGGCATCGTCATGCCCACCACCGAGGAGATGAAGCTGGAGGTCCCGGAGATTGTCCGAAAGAACGGAAGCTACGGCGTGAAGCTCAAGGCCAGCGCGCCTTCCATCCATATGCTTCGGGCGGACATCACTACGGTACTGAGCCCCATGGTGGGGGATGAAAAGCAGTCGGAAGATCTGGTAAACTATCTGCTGGCGGAGTACGAGGGCAATACGGAAAAGCTATGGGAGAGCAATATTTTC
>CBCTLT010000289.1:0-3077 GCA_965147785.1 uncultured Oscillospiraceae bacterium | reverse complement strand
AGTGGCATTCTCTGTTGTTTGCTGCTCGGTGGAATTGCCGCCCCGCAGCGCCATGCCCACCGCAGCACCGCCGCCCAAACCGCCAATCAGCGCACATACAATAGCAACAGCTATGATCCGCTTTCCGCCGCCGCTTTTCTTCTTCTCCGGCTGTGGCGGCGTGACATTGTAGTGCTCCATGGGATTGGGCCGGGGCTCTGTTGCGCCATAACCGCTGTAGCCATTATACCCGCCATACCCGGGATCCCGGGACCCAGAAGTCTCTGTATTACCTCAGGCAGTATAGACAGGACCGTTCTGCTCTGCTCCGGGGATCTCGCTGCCGCTCATGCGATAGGCACCGCCATCCTGAGACGCGCCAGATGCGTTCCAAGTATTCTGAGAATCCACGTTGTTCTGATTCGTATTGTCAGGGCCTTGCTGCTCTGGCCGATAATTGTTGTTGTAATCATATTCACTGCTCATAATGTTCCGCTCCTTTGGTGGACTTTATTTATGGCTTCATAGTAGTTTCTAATTATGTCCAAAGTATGACCATTGTCCAAATGTTATTTGAACTTTATTTGAAATATTTTCTTCCCTTAAATGGAAAACGCCCCAGCCTCCAAAAGAGCTTCCAGGCAGAAATTCACCTGATCATCCGTAAACAGCGGGGCATATCGGCCACGGGTCGCCAAATACTCTGGACTGAGATCCAGCTTATTCTGCTGCGCCAGAATCCCGAACTGTCGAGTCAGCTGTTGTCTGTCCCAAAGCCGCTGTAATGCCTTGGCCCCACCCTCCTTTTGAGCCTGTTCCTTCAATCGGGTCTCTGTAAGTCCGGTACATGCCTGGGCTTTCTCCAAACATGCCAGCAGCGCTTGGGTAAATTCCATTTCCAGCTTTGTCATACTTTCCCACTTCCCTCCGCCATGTCTTCCTTGTCTTGCGGAACGATTATTCAAAAATCTTCTTTCACTACAAACAAGGAGACGGGAAGAGCTTTCCCCTTCCCGTCCCTTATCATACTCGATTTTCCCGAAAAATACAAGCGACTCCTTAACTTTCGAGATAAGCGGCAGCATCCTCCGCTGCCAGGTAGCCGCTGGACAGGGCAAAGGACATGTCGTTGAGGATCTGCTTTTTGATGCCGGCCATGTTGATAAACCGGCCTGAGGCCAAATCTCCCACCACATACAGGCCATCTACCACACCGCCATCTGCTGCCTTAGCCCGCATATGTTCGTCGATCTCCACGCCGCCGAAGGCACCGTCTGTGCCTAGGGAGGCCTTGACGCCGTAGAAAGGAGCCTTGTTCATGGGCTGAAGCCATTCCGAGGGCTTGAAGCAGTCCCAATCCATGCCTTCGGCACAGTTCCGGTTATAGGTATCCACCGTCTCCCGGAGGGCCTGAGGATCCAAGCCCATCTGCTGGGCCAGTTCCTCCACCGTGTCCGCCCGGAAGATCACGCCGTCCTTCTTTTCCAGCGCAGGGTCCATATCCTGATGGACCTCCTCCATGGTGGCAGGAAAATGGCTGGCGCCGAAGGGCATCGCCAACTGAGGCTGGGGCTGATTCTCCCCATCCGCTACGGCGTGCTCCAGAGCATTTTCATCAAAGATCACATAGACCTTTCCTTCTGGCTGCTCCACCTGAACAGAGCCGGAATCAAAGACGCCGATCCGAAGCTGAGAGCCCTCGCAGATATAGCGTTTCCCAGACTGGTTGACATAAATCGAATAGGCGGAGTTTGCCATATCTCCCATCACCCGGCTGCGGCACATGGTCATGGGTCCCATCATCCGGATGGTCATATTGGTCTCATCCATTTTGGCCCCGGCGTCTTTGGCCAGGAAAAGACCGTCGCCGGTGTAGTTTCGGTTCATGTGGGGACTCTCACCCATATAGGGCTGGGCTGCCGCCAGCTCGGGATAGTATTTCCGAACCACCTCCTGGTTGCGGATCCAGCTACCGCAGGCCAAAATGACAGCCTTGCAGGAGATTTCCAGCTCCTCCTCGCCCTGTCTAGCCCGGACGCCTGCCACCTTGCCCTTTTCCATCAGAATCTGATCTGTCACCGTATCCATCAGGATTGTGCCGCCTTTGTCCTGGAGCACCTGGGCCGTGGTCTCCACAATCAGACGTCCACCGCCCTTTCCGTGACTGGCGCCGCCGTTGGCCATTTCCTTTTCATCTCCATGGGCGCTGCACTGGGGCCCCAGAGGACCGTCAGATTCTTCATCAAACACATATCTTCCCACGGTGAACCGGTCGATCACCTCCTGGGGCGCGATATCGCAGAACCAGTCAAAAAACTGTCCGGTACCCCGGATCACGTTCACCGCCAGCTTCCGGTCGATCCGCCAGAAGGTCTCATCCATCCGGTTGCGGAGATACAGCATGGTGGTATCCGGCAGATTCCGCTCCTTCTGCCACCGGCTGCCAAAGGTCCGCATGGTGGAGGCCATATTCATGCCGCCGCCCAGCGCCCGCTTATCCTTTTCCAGCACGATGACGGATTTCCCTAGGTCCGCCGCCCGGCACCCAGCCACCAAGCCGCTTCCACCGCCGCCGATGACCACAATATCACAGCTCATATGTTTCATAGATCTTGCCTCCCATGGATTATTTGTATACATTTTTTATATCATACCATACAGGATGACGCTAAAAAAAGTATCAATTTGCACAATTCTTCTATCAGAATTTATACGCAGGCACACCGCCCCTCCTCCTCGCATAGAATATGGCAGCCTGGCATTGCCGGGCAAAGCATACACTTCAGGAGGTGTGCAAATTGAACATTGGAATTACCGGCGTAGCTGCCATTACCGCATTGAGTGGCCTCTTAGGTCAAGCCGTTAAGCTCAGTCCTCTGGGCAACAAATGGATTCCGCTGATCTGTGGCATCTTTGGTGGTATATTGGGCGTGGTGGGGCTTTACACCATGCCTGGCTTTCCCGCCAGCGATCCCATCACCGCAGCCAGCGTAGGGGTAGCGGCTGGTCTTGCCGCCACCGGCGCCCATCAGGCCTGCAAGCAAATCAAGGAGAGTAAATCATGAGCATGAAAGGCATTGACGTTAGCTATGCCAATG
>CBCTLT010000288.1:0-3109 GCA_965147785.1 uncultured Oscillospiraceae bacterium | reverse complement strand
GTTGACCATGTTCTATACTCAGCCCCCCATGCTGGCTTCTGTAATGGATTCCCCCAACGACATGAGTTATCTGTACCAGAAGTTTGAGGAGATCACCAACGTCCACATTGAATTCACCATGGTCAACATGATGGACGCTTCCACCAACTTCACCCTGATGATCAGTTCCGGCGACTACTGCGACATCATCAACGACGCACTGAACTACTACGACACCGCCGACCAGGCCTATGAGGACGGCATTGCCGTGGACCTGCTGGAGCACGCGGACAGTGTTCCCAACTTTCTGGCCCTCTTGGAAGAGTATCCAGAGATCAAGTCCGACCTGTTGTCTCTGGAAGGCCACATTTTGAATATGCCCCGCATTGATATGCCCATTGCCCAGACCGCCGATGCTGGCTTCCTGATCCGTCAAGACTGGCTGGATGAGCTGGGTCTGGAGGTACCTCAGAGCTACGACGCCATGCACGAGGTCATTACTGCCTTTAAAAACAAGTACGATCTGTCCGATCCCTATGTGATGCCATATCAGGTGCTGTCTCCCTGGGGTCTGATGGCCGGCGGCTATGGCATCACCGCCACCGCCAACGCCAACAACTTCTATGTGGACCTGGAAACCGACGAAATCAAGCTGTCCACTGCCTCCGACGCCTATTACGAATACCTGTCCATGTTCCGGGATTGGTACAGTGAAGGGCTGATTTCCAGCGACTTTACCTCCTACCAGTCCAACCTGCCTGACGAATCGCTGATTTCCACCGAGCAGACTGGCATCTGGTTCTCCGACCTGTCCTACATCAAGACGTATCAGGATCTGCTGGCCTCTGTGAACCCCAACGCCAAGCTTTCTCTCATGAACGACCCCGGTATTGACGACGAAAAAACCGGTTATATTGCTACGACCCGGGTCATTGGCGGAACCGGCGGCTTCTCCGTATCGGAATCCTGCTCCGATGTGGAACTGGCCCTTTCTTGGTGTGACATGTGGTATAACCCCGATCTAACCCAGTTCATCAACTACGGATATGAGGGCGTCACCTTTGAATACGACGAGGATGGCAATCCTGTGTTGGGCGGCTGCATCATCGACAACGACCTGGGACTGCCCTCCATTAAAATGTCCAATGGTGTATATCTCTGCACCAGCGGCGGCTTTATCTATGATCTGCACAAGTACGATCTGGAGTACACCGATCTCCAGTTGGAGGCCTATACCGCCTGGATCAACGCAGCCAAGGATGAATCCACGGTAACGACCTCTCAGGTTCCTGGTGGTGCCAAGATGGACGTAGATCAGGCCAGCGCTGTATCCACAGCCATGAGCGACATCAACACCTATGTGTCGGAAATGGCCTTGAAATTCGTCACCGGCGTCGAGCCCCTCAACGAGGACAGCTATGCCCAGTATGTTGCAAACATCGAGGGTATGAACCTGCAATCCGCCCTGGATGCCCAGCAGGCCGCATATGACCGGTATCTGGAGCAGTAAATACATCACCGTATAAGGAGGAACCTATGACAAATCTACAGATTGAGCATCTGGTGGAACGCTGGGAAGACCGGCGCGACGTCAAGAACCAGCTCGGCAAGTTCGTCCACTACCTGCTGCTCAAGCAGGAGGCAAAGCTCTTTGATGACCTGTGGTCCACCCGGGAGGATGTGGCCTACGGTACCAACGAGGGCTGGTATGTGGGACCGGAGGCCATCCGGGACTACTATGGCTGGTTCCCCGGCTATACTGCCAAGGTAGCTGCCTGCCTTAAGGCCAAATTTCCCGACAAGCTGGAGGGGAAAACCGACGAGGAGATCTTCGGCATCGGCCTGATGGAACTCAAATCCATCAGCAACTATGTCATTGAAGTGGCCGAGGACGGTGAAACTGCCAAGGCCTTCTGCTGTGTCTTTGGCTACAACACCACTGTGGATCAGCGGGGCCCCATCTCCAACTGGATTCTGGGCACCGTGGTGGCAGATTTTGTGTATGAAAACGATCAATGGAAGATCTGGCATATGCAGTACCTGGAGGACATCAACAAGCCTGCCGGCAGCGACTGGGGCGCCAAAGAGGAGAAAGCATTCCCTGAGCTGTCCGAATTTGCCGAGCTCAAAGGCCTGACGCCTCCTGCGCCCAACAAGCCTTGCGTGCTGCGGCAGCGCTATACCGGCAGCCGTTCTGCCACACCGCTGCCCAAACTGCCGGTACCCTATACCACCTTTGCTGAGACCTTCAGCTACGGAATTTAAGGAGGCGGTTCACTATGGCGAAAAAGAAAATCATTCGTTCCAATGAGGAACGCATTGTCCGGGTATGGGACATTGAGCAGGTCAAGGATCTGATGAGCCGCCGCACCGTATATGACTGCAACGGCCAGCATCAGGAGGAGCTGGATGAACTCTGGGTCCAGGTTCCGGAAAACCAGAAAACCGCCTCTTTTGGTCGGAACTGGGGCTATTATGTGGGCATGGAAGAGATCAAGCGCTATTATGTGACAGATTACAACCAAAAGCAGCAGGCAGAGAAGGACGCCGTGGCTGCGGTAAATCCCGCAGTGGCGGAGGAAGCTCTGGGTTACGGACGCTTTATGTTCCATCCCCTGTCCACCCCCAACGTCAACCTAGCCGAGGACGGCAAAACTGCCCAGGGCACCTGGTATTCCATTGGCGCCGACTGCTATCCCAACCCCGACGGCACCGGCGACTGCAACTGGAACTGCCAAAAGATCTGCGCTGACTTTATCAAAGAGCCCGGCGGCTGGAAGATCTGGCATGTGGTCTTTTCCAATGACTTTATGATCAAGACAGGCCATCCCGTCAGCGAGCTCCAGTCCGTTTACATTCGCGGCACCGGCCGGGACGAGATCGACTTTGGCGAGCCCACCATTCCCATGCTGGCCCACAATCCCAGCTATTCCTGGTGCGACAACTATCCGCCGCTGAATGATCCCTATGAGACCTTCACCGACGAGATCAGCTACGGCCCGGAAGGGCACCCCAACTATCAAGGCTAAGGAGGCGGCAACATGAGAAAAAGTTATTTGAGTCTGGAGGCCAGAATCCACAACGCTGAGGGTTCTCAGGCTGCGGAAACACTCCATGCCAGACACGCATT
>CBCTLT010000287.1:0-3128 GCA_965147785.1 uncultured Oscillospiraceae bacterium | reverse complement strand
GGCTGCTATTATTGCCGGCGAAGCCAGCGTAAAGTTCACCGGTTCCGAGCTCAAATGCGGCACCTATCTGGCGCTGATGCACTGCGTCATGGGCCGCCACACCGAAGTGGGGGAACTGACTCTGACAGACTGCGACGTGAAGACTGGCAAGACCGCCATCGAAGTCCATGGTCAGAACGTGGTGGTTTCCCTGGAGAACTGCAACATTGAAACCGGCGGCGCGCTGATGCGGACCTGCAAAAACCAGGACGCCAACGCCGCCCGGGTCAACGGCCGTCCCACCCCCGGCGACGAGCTGCGGCTCAAGGATATGTCCGTCACCGGCGACATCCTCCACGAGGATCCCGAGCGAGACTGCCGGGTCTATCTGACCTCCACCAGTCTCACCGGCGCCATTCAAAACGCCGCCCTTATCATGGATCAGGGCAGCCGCTGGTTCGCCACCAGCAACTCCACCGTGACGCTGGCCAGCGATCTGGAATCCGCCCAGGTGGATGCTCCCGCAGGCGTTACCATTACCATGAAGGCCTCTGCTGGCCAGGGCACCTATACCCTGTCCTCCGGCGGCACACTGATTGTGGAATAAGAGCTCTTTTGGGCGTACCGCAACCATGGCGGTACGCCCTTTTTTGCTACTCCTGGTGGCTTCCTGTTTCATTTGTTTTAAAGCGGTTAAATTTGCGCGGATTTCCTGCGAACGACCTTTTCTTTCCAGGGATTCATGCTATAATGCTAGTTAGTTTCTAGTTGCAAATGAAACTAACCTGGATTCAGAACGGCATTCCCAATAGTTTGCCAGCTCTATCGTCCCGGGAGAAGGGAAGTGTATCCATGAAAAAACAAACCTTGATTCTTTTGCTGGCAGCCTCGCTTCTGCTGGCTGCCATCGTCTGTCTGGTCCTATTTGGGATAGTAGACAGCCCCTCGGCAGAAACGGACGTCTCCGCCACAGAGGCCCAAAAAACAGATGGCCTTTCTGTACTGTCCGTGGAAGCATCGGACGAGGAAACGACACAAGCCAGCATAACTCTGGAGGGCGACAGCGTCTCGATCCAGGGAACCGGCGCCCAAGCTGATGGCACAGTGATCACCATTACTGCAGCTGGCCGCTACCAATTCCGCGGCACTCTGGAGGATGGGCAGATCATCGTAGACGCCGGCAAAGAGGATGATGTGGTCCTGCTGCTGTCCGGGGTTGACATCACCTGCCTCAGCGGTCCTCCCATCTATGTAAAGCAGGCCAATATGGGCTATGTGGAACTGGATCAGGGCACAGAAAATACCCTCACCGACACCGCCAACTACGTTCTTGCCAAAGATGAGGACGAGCCGGATGCCACCATCTTTTCCAAGGATGATTTGGCTCTTTGCGGTGTGGGAACATTGACGATCAACGGCAACTACAACATGGCCGTCCACGGCAAGGATACGGTGACCATCGCCCATCCTGACATCTATATTACGGCTGTGGGCGACGGCATCAAAGGAAAGGACGAGGTCCGCATCATCGACGCCACCATTACAATCTGCGCAGGAGAAGATGGAATCCAGTCCAACAACGATACCGACGAAGGCATGGGCGTGGTTTCCATCGAATCAGGCACCATTGCCATTACTGCCGGCAAGGACGGAATCCGCGGAGAAAGCAGCCTATCCATGCTGGACGGTACCCTTTCCATCAACGCACAGGCAGACGGCGTCCATGTTTCCCAAGCCATTGATTTGTCGGGGGGCACCATCTCCATCGACACCCAGGAGGACGGCATTCAGGCTGGTACTCTGCTGAATATTTCCGGCGGCACCCTGAACATATTGACTGGTGGTGGTGCGGCCAATGCGCCGGAGCACACCGAGGATCGGGGGTTCCCGGGCTGGTTTGACACCGCTTCCAGTGATACGGAGAATTCTGCCAGCGCCAAGGGCCTCAAATCCGACGGAGATCTCACGGTCTCCGGTGGCACCATCACACTGGACTGCATGGACGACGCGCTGCACTGCGCCGGTGCTTTGACTGTATCGGATGCCGCAGACCTGACCATCGCCACCGGTGACGACGGACTTCATTCGGACGATACCCTCACCATCACCGGCGGCAAGATTGATATATCCACCAGCTATGAGGGCCTGGAGGCCGTTTTCATTGAAATTTTCGGCGGAGAAATCACGCTGGTATCCTCCGACGACGGGCTCAACGCCGCCGGAGGCAGCTCCGCTGACACCGATTTCGACTTTATGGGCCCGCCGGGAGGATCGGGCATTGCGGAAACTTTGGAGGACGCCACCTACTATGTCCACATTACCGGCGGAATCCTCTGGGTGGATGCCAGCGGCGATGGTCTGGACTCCAACGGTGCCCTGTTCATTGACGGCGGCGAAGTCTATGTATCCGGTCCCTCGGACTCCATGAACGGCGGTCTGGACTACACCACCACCGGCCAGGTCAACGGCGGTATCGTGGTGGTGACCGGAGCTTCCGGCATGGCTCAGAATTTCGACGCCACCTCCACCCAAGCCAGCGTCATGTACACCTTTGATTCCACCATCGAGGCCGGCAGTCAGGTGACCCTTACCGATGCAGCAGGCACGGTTTTGGTAGAAACCACCCTGGCCAAAAGCTTTAACAATGTGGTGATCAGTTTGCCGGAGCTGACCGTGGGCGAAACCTATATGCTCACTTGCGGCAACCAAACCGCAGAGCTCACCCTCACCGATACCATCACCACTCTGGGTACCTCAGGTGGCTTTGGGGGCGGTCCTGGATGGATGGGCGGCTTTGGGGGCGGTCCCGGCATGGCGCCTCCCGCCCAACAATGATTCAAAATATTATCGCCCGGAGCGCAGCAACTGAACTGCGCTCCGGGCGTTTGATTATGTATGTTTCCGCCAGGTGGACGGCATGAAAAAGATCATCAGTGGATATACCTCCAGCCGTCCCGCCAGCATATCGAAAATTAGCACCACTTTGGACAGGAAGGAAAACCCGGAATAATTCCCTGCCGGACCCACCAGCTCCAAGCCGGGTCCAATATTGTTGATCGTGGCAGCCACCGCTGTGAAGGTGGTAATGGGATCAAAGCCATCCCAGGCCACAATCAGAACGCTGACAGAATAGATGACCAAAAAGATGG
>CBCTLT010000286.1:0-3130 GCA_965147785.1 uncultured Oscillospiraceae bacterium | reverse complement strand
CGCATGAGCTGGAGCGGTTTCTCGGTGAGATGGATGCGATTCTGAGGATTGCCGTACTTGAACACACCGGGCAGACAGGGAACGGGGCGGCTGATGGGCATATCCCCATTGCTGCCCCAGACGATATATTCTGCCTGCTGCCGGAACCGTCCCTTCTGGGGCCGGCAGTTTCCCTTGTCCCAGACGGCAGTGCCCCGCCAGATCCAGCCCGCCCATTGCAGGGCGTCGGTGGCAGCGGGGAGCTGGCGCCAGTCGATGAACATACACACCGGCGCACCCGGCTTGCAGACTTTGCGTGCCTCAGACAGCCATTCGGATGCCCACCGGGTCCAGCTGCGCTGATCCTTGGCGTCTCCGTCAAAAGGCGGAGGCGCGTTTTCGCCCATGCTGGAATACTTTTTCGCAGTGGAGCGGTTCTTCTCCGTCTGTGTTCTGCCGCCGGAGGCGTATGGCGGGTCTGTGATCACTGCGTCAAAGGTGTTGGGGGCAAAGGTTGGGATGATCTGCAGGGCATCGCCCTGGAGGATCTCCCAGGTAGGTGTTTGAATCATTGGATTCCTCCTCGTTGTATTGTCTTTTTGAGCTTACCGCTCTGTACACAAATAGAAATGGGCCCCGCATTCCTGCGAGGCCCCAAGCCATATCATCATTTTTACTTTTTCAGTTTCAGACCGTCCTTGAACGCTTCGCCAACTCTTTCGGTGACCTTGTAATAGCCGTGCGTATATGGATCAAAGGCAATGGCATTCACCAGAGACATATTCAGCTTGTCTCCCTCCATCACACTCTCATCCGCAGTCACTCTGACGACTTTGCCAATGACGCCACAGCCAAATTCGTTCGACTGATATTCAATAAATTCGCACTCCAGACACAGCGGAAAATCGTTGATGATCGGGGCATCTACGATTTCGGATTTGGATGCGGTCAAACCACTGGCAGCAAACTTATCCGCAACACGATTGCCGGATACTACGCCGAAATAATCCGCTTCTGTCACATGAGCCGCATCTGCAATGCTCACCGTGAATGCGCCTCTGGCCTTGATGTTCTTCACCGTCTTATGGCTTTCTGTGAGATTCAGTGCAACGGTATTACGTTCCTGCATAGTTCCCCACGCTGCGTTCATCACATTGACACTGCCATCTTCATTATAGGTCGCTACCATCAAAACCGGCATCGGGAAAATGCCTTCCGTAATATTAAGCTGTTTTCTCATTCTGCTTACCTCGATTCATAACTTGGATTGACACCAGGAGTGTCATCACATATAATTATAGCTGCCATCGGACAAAAAACAAGTACTGATATTTATGTAAGGTACTATCCAGAACGGAAGTGTTCCAATGATCAAAAACTATATTGAAAACGCAAACTTTGAAGAAACCGGGTTCAGTTATACTCTGTCCCTTATTTCTGGCAAGCACAAAATGGTGATTCTCTACTGTCTGATGGAATTTGAGGTAGTGCGGTTCAACGAACTGAAACGGTATATGAAAAACGTAAGCGACAAAACGCTGAGCAGCAATCTGAAAGAGCTGGAAGCGGATCAACTCATTATCCGTAAGGAATACCCTCAAATTCCGCCCAAAGTAGAATACAGCCTCAGTGACCGTGGCAAATCACTGATGAAAGTTCTCGACCAGCTGTGTATCTGGGGAGAGGAAAATCGGATCTGACAGTCTGTTGATGCTGTGCTTGTCATTCATATACTTCGTCCTCTGCCGCAAGATTGCAGGCCTCCAGCATCAGTTCCACACAGTCCGTCCGCTCCCAGGGTGCATCCCGGTGCATAAAGTGGCTGTAATTGCAGAACTTTGCGAACACCGGTTCCGTCAGCCCCAGCGTCATAATCATGCCCGTGGGCGACAGATCAAAGACCAGGCCGATGGCTTTTTCCAGGACATCCTTGGGGTACTTGCCCGTGCCATGGGTATCTACCTGGACCATCACCGGCGCTTCCACACCGATGGCATAGGCCAGACTGACGGTGCATTCCTCCGCCAGTCTGGCCGCTACAATATTCTTGGCGATGTACCGGGCCATGTAGGCCCCGCTGCGGTCCACCTTGGTGCCGTCTTTGCCGGACAGGGCGCCGCCGCCATGGGGTGCAAATCCCCCGTAGGTGTCCACCATCAATTTCCGGCCGGTCAGACCTGTATCTGCTTCAAAGCCGCCCAAGTGGAAAACACCGCCGGGATTCAGGAAAACCCTGGTTCCCTGATCCAGAGGAAAGTCCCAAAAGGAAGGTTTCAGCACCATGTTCCGAACTGCATCCCGCAGGGATTCCAGGTCCACGTCCTCCTCATGCTGGCAGGAAACCACCACGGCGGCCACCCTTTGGGGCTGGCCGTTTTCGTATTCTACGGATACCTGGGCCTTTCCGTCAGGGCGCAGACCCGGGATCTGCCCCGTTTTTCGGGCTTGGGTCAGCCCCTTTGTGATCCGGTGGGCCAGCACCACCGGCAGAGGCAGATATTCCCTGGTCTCCCGGCAGGCATAGCCATAGACAATGCCTTGGTCTCCAGCACCCATTTTCGCACCGCCGTCCACAGCCCAGGCAATGTCGGGACTCTGATCGTGGATAATGACCTCCACCTCGTAATCTCCGCCATAGCCCACCTCCTGAACGGTCTTGCAGACGATGTGAAAAATGTCCGGCAGCGTCTTTGTGGTGATCTCTCCGGCCACCAGAATCTTGCCCGCGGTGGCCAGCACCTCGCAGGCCACACGGGAATCCAGGTCCCGTTCCAGGCAGGCATCCAGAACACGATCGGCGATGGTGTCGCAGAGCTTGTCCGGATGCCCCTCTGTGACGGACTCGGCGGTAAGGATGTACTTATCGTTCTTTGTCATGGATCTCCTTTCTCTTCAGCTTGGAAATCATCTCCCGGCTGTACATTTCATGGTACTTTCGGATCTGCTGGGCGGTCAGCGATTGAAAATCTTCCGCCCCGACGCCCACCACCAAGAAGGTGCCGCAGATCACATCGTAGGGCTGATGATTTTTGTCGTACAGAAAGCGGTTGTAGGGTAGATTCAGCAGCTTGCCCTCATCGTTGCAAATCAGGGCAACGGCATCCTCAAAGGGGTAAACGGCCTGAATGGTCCCGCCCACCAGCTTCTGCAT
>CBCTLT010000285.1:0-3160 GCA_965147785.1 uncultured Oscillospiraceae bacterium | reverse complement strand
GGGCTGGCTTTCTCCCTTAGCGTTCACTGCCCAATATGTTTGACAAACCTACACGTGCCCGCCATGTCCCCACACGAAACTCCTTTACAAACCGAGGAAAATCCCCTATACTAAATAAGATACGGAACTTACGAGGTGCAGAATATGACCGATTTAGATAAACTGAGGAATTTCTCCATCATCGCCCACATTGACCATGGCAAATCCACTCTGGCAGACCGTCTGCTGGAGGAATGCCAGGCCGTGGAAGCCCGGGAGATGGAGGATCAGATTCTCGACAATATGGAGCTGGAACGGGAACGGGGCATCACCATCAAAGCCCGGGCTGTCCGGCTGCTCTACAACGCCGACGACGGAGAGACCTATGTCCTCAATTTGATTGATACCCCCGGCCATGTGGACTTCAACTATGAAGTATCCCGCTCCCTGGCAGCCTGCGAAGGGGCTGTCCTGGTGGTGGATGCCTCCCAGGGTGTAGAAGCCCAGACTCTGGCCAACACCTATCTGGCCATTGACGCCGGGCTGGAAGTCCTGCCCGTCATCAACAAGATCGACCTACCTGCCGCGGATCCCCAGAGGGTCAAGCAGGAGATCGAGGACATCATCGGCCTGCCTGCCGAGGACGCCCCGGAAATCTCCGCAAAAAACGGCATTAACATTCACGCGGTGCTGGAGATGATCGTTCGGGATCTTCCCGCTCCCTCTGGGGATCGCAGCCTTCCCCTGCGGGCCCTGATCTTTGACAGCCAGTACGACAGCTACAAAGGCGTTATTGTCTACTTCCGGGTCATGGACGGTGTGATCCGTCAGGGCATGGAAGTAAAGATGATGTCCGGCGGAGCCATCTATAAGGTGGTGGAGGTGGGCTATCTCCATCCCCGGGGCATGGAACCCTGCGACGCTTTGGGCGCCGGTGAGGTAGGCTATTTCACCGCCTCCATCAAGACCGTCTCCGACACTCGGGTAGGCGATACCGTCACCGATAATCAGAATCCTGCCGCCGAACCCCTCCAGGGCTATAAGGATGTGCAGCCCATGGTCTATTCCGGCGTATATCCAGCCGATGGCGCCAAATACCCCGAACTGCGGGATGCCCTGGAAAAGCTCAAGCTCAACGACGCCTCCCTCTCCTATGAGCCGGAAAGTTCCGTGGCCCTGGGCTTTGGCTTCCGGTGCGGCTTCTTGGGGCTGCTCCATATGGAGATCATCCAGCTTCGGCTAGAGCGGGAATTCAATCTGGACCTGATTACCACCGCCCCCAGCGTAGTCTATCGGGTTACCAAAACCGATGGTTCTGTCCAAATGATCGACAACCCGCTGAACTATCCCGATCCCTCTGAAATTCAGTTGGCGGAGGAGCCCTTCGTCCGGGCATCCATCATCACCCCACCGGAATATGTGGGGGGCATCATGGATCTCTGCCAGGACCGCCGGGGAGAATATATCGATATGACCTATCTGGATCAGAGCCGGGTGGAGCTCCACTATGACATGCCCCTCAACGAAATCATCTTTGATTTCTTTGACTGCCTCAAGTCCCGCACCAGAGGCTACGCCTCCTTGGACTATGACCTGACCGGCTATCGGGCCAGCAATCTGGTCAAGCTGGACATCCTGCTCAACGGCGATGTGGTGGATGCACTCTCCTTTATTCTGCATACGGACAAGGCCTATGCCAGAGCCAGAAAGATCTGTGAAAAGCTCAAGGAGAATATTCCCCGTCAGCTCTTTGAAATCCCGGTGCAGGCCGCCATCGGCTCCAAGATCATCGCCCGGGAGACCATCAAGGCCCTGCGGAAGGACGTCCTGGCCAAGTGCTACGGCGGCGACATCACCCGGAAGAAAAAGCTGCTGGAAAAGCAGAAGGAAGGCAAAAAGCGGATGCGCAGCTTCGGTACGGTAGAAGTACCTCAGGAGGCCTTTATGGCAGTCCTGAAGCTGGATTCCGAATAAGGAGGAACAGTTCCTATGGCAAAAGCCACCCAAAAGATGATGACCCAGAGCAAGTCCCTGGGCCTCTATGTGCATATTCCCTTCTGCCGCAGCAAGTGCCAGTACTGTGACTTTTATAGTCTGCCCCGGAGCGAAAAAACGCCAGAGCTGATGGATCGATATGTAAAGGCTCTGGAGACCCATATCAAGGAGGGCGGCGCTCGGGCCACAAAATATGTGGTGGACAGCGTCTACTTCGGCGGCGGCACCCCCAGCTATTTTGGCGCAGAGCGACTGCGAGAGGTCTTTACCACCATTTCCAAGAAGTTTAACGTCTCCAAATCTGCGGAAATCACGCTGGAAGCAAACCCGGAATCCATTACGGAAAAGGGCTGCAAACGGCTGATCTCCTCTGGCTTCAACCGGATTTCCATTGGCGTGCAGTCCAACAATGATCAGATTCTCAAGGTTCTGGGCCGGCCCCACACCTTCCGGCAGGCCCAGCGCTCTGTGGACATCGCCCGAAACGCGGGTTTCGACAATGTAAGCCTGGATCTCATGTATGGACTTCCGGCCCAAAGTCCCCAGCAGTGGGCAGACGCCCTGGGCTCCGTCATTGATCTGCAGCCGGACCATATCTCCTGCTACGGCCTGACCCTGGCCCCCGGCACGCCCCTCTATACCTACCGGGCTCAGGCCGCCCTGCCGGATGACGACGCCCAGGCCGCCATGTATCTCTATGCCGCTTCCACCCTGGAGGCTTACGGCTATCATCAATACGAGATTTCCAACTTTGCCAAGACCGGGAAAGAGTGTCTCCACAACCTCAAATACTGGTTGGGCGGAGAATATATGAGCTTTGGTCCCTCCGCCGCCTCGGATTTTGCCGGCACCCGGTATACCTTTGCTTCGGATCTGGTGCGGTATATCAAGGCGGTCCGGACCGGCGATGCCATCACCACCGAATGCGAGTACGTCCCCATCAAGGAACGAGCCGGCGAATACCTCATGCTGCGGCTGCGGACCTCTTACGGCATCGAGCGGACGGAATATGAGACCACCTTCCTGATGCCCTTTGATCCGCTGGAGCAGGTACTGCAGGTCTATGGCGGCCGGGGACTGACCAAACAGGTAAACGGCCGGTGGAGATTTACGCCCCAGGGCTTTCTGGTGTCAAACCAGCTCATTGGCCAGCTCATTGAAACCCAAAGAAAATCTACGACGCTGT
>CBCTLT010000284.1:0-3165 GCA_965147785.1 uncultured Oscillospiraceae bacterium | reverse complement strand
GGTCAGTAGGGAATTGGCCATACGGCCTCCATGATTGAGTTCCACTGAGGCCACGGCTCCATGCTGCCGGATGGCCCTTGCCACCTCGGACCACTTCTGCACTGTGGAGCTGTTCCAGATGGGATGACGGGGAATGGTGGCCCCGCGCTCCTCGACCGGCGTATCTCCTACTGTGACTTGGGCTGCTCCTCCTTTGGCCTTCTCCTCGTAATAACCCACCATGTAGTCTGTCGGTGTACCGTCTGGATTCAAGGCGGACATCATATTGGGTGCGGACAGGATCCGGTTGCGGAAGGTGAGTGAACCCACCTGCAGCGGGGTGAAAAGATGGGGATAGTTCATTCGTGACGCTCCTTTCCGTGGATGTTTATACCAACGAAAATATTATGAAGTCTAAATAGGGAAATGTCAAATAAAATCTGCTAGATGATGAGTTGGATGTCTTTACTTTCTTGGATTGCGACGGAAATGATAAAGGTTGCCGCGCAAATGTTATGGCTTCAGCATATCACATCCATCCATTGCTGTGAAGGAGGCACGTATAAGTAAGCAGATTACTGAAAAGTAACGGATCGTTGGTTTAGGTTTTGATAAAATCACAGGAATATGGTACAATGCGGCTGGAATACGGCGAAGGAGAGAGAACCATGAATTTGTTTGACATTATTGGCCCGGTGATGGTAGGACCCTCCAGTTCTCATACGGCAGGCGCGGTGAAGATCGGTTATACTGCCAGGAAACTGCTGAAAGAACCGGTACGGCGGGCGGAGATCCTACTCTATGGTTCCTTCCTGGCGACAGGACGTGGCCATGGCACGCCTCGGGCCATTGTGGCAGGGCTGCTGGGAATGCAGCCTGACGACAGCCGGATCCCCCACAGTCTGGAATTGGCTGCCCAGGCTGGGATGGAGGTGCGGTTTGGCGAGGCGGAACTGAAGGAGGCCCATCCCAACTCCGCCCAGCTGCGGCTCACGGGCGAAAGCGGCAAAACCATGACCGTGGTGGGGGAGTCCTTAGGAGGCTCCCGGATCAATATCGCCCAGATCGACGGACTGACCGCCAACTTTTCCGGGGAACGTCCTGCCCTGATTGTACGGAATCTGGATCAGCCTGGTCATGTGGCGGAGGTGACGGAACGGCTGGCGGCGGACGGCGTCAACATTGCATCTATGCATCTGTACCGGGAAGGCAGAGGCGGCCGGGCTGTGATGGTGCTGGAATGCGACCAGGAGGTGCCGGAAACTTCCGTACAGTGGCTCCAGGAGCAGCCTGGAATTGAAAATGTGACCTATTACAGTTTGGAGGAACAGTAAATGGCTTTTTCACTGTTACAGGATATTGTGGCTGCCGCTCAAGCCGAAGGGAAGCCTTTCTGGCGGATCGTGCTGGAGGAAAACTGCCGGGAGCAGGATTGCAGCGAGGAAACCGCAATAGAAACCATGGCTGGGATGTATCGGGCTATGGAGGAGGCGGATCGGAACTATGGGCCGGAAATGCGCTCGGTCAGCGGTATGGCGGGCGGTGACGGGGAAAAACTTCGACAGTACCGGAACAGCGGCTCCGGTATGCTGGGACCGTATCTGGATGAGGTGGTGGAAAAGGCCGTCAAAATGGCAGAATCCAACGCCTGTATGCGGCGGATCGTGGCGGCACCTACAGCGGGATCCTGCGGTGTGATCCCGGCGGTGCTGCTGACCTACGAGCGGCAGCGGGCTGTGCTGCGGGAACAGATGATCGAGGCGCTGTTTACAGCTGCTGGAATCGGGGAAGTCATCGCGTGCAGCGCCAGCATTGCCGGTGCAGAGGGAGGCTGTCAGGCAGAGATCGGTGCGGCCAGTGCTATGGCAGCCGGCGCACTGGTCCAATTGGAAGGAGGCTCTCTGGAGGCTATTTGCCATGGTGCGGCCCTGGCTCTCAAAAGCCTTTTGGGATTGACCTGCGATCCGGTGGCAGGCTTGGTGGAAGTGCCCTGCATCAAACGAAATGCTTCCGGCGCTGTGCTTGCAGTGACGGCGGCGCAGATGGCTCTGGCAGGGATTCGCAGCGCGGTGCCGCCGGATGAGGTGGTGGATTCCATGCGCAGAATCGGGAAGTTGATCCCCGGTTGTCTGCGGGAGACGGGCCTGGAGGGGCTGGCCACTACGCCCACGGCCCAGCGGGTGGCGAAAGCGCTGAAGGCCGGTGGGCCAGATGTTTGATTTTGCAGACGGGCAAAAACGAAAAACAGCACAAACTGCACTTTTGTGCATCGATTATTAACATTTTATTCATTCTTCTTGACATCCAACCGGCCACGCTATACAATATAGGATGCAAATTAGTATGGTTACACTGTAAATTGTGTTGAAATTTGCATGAAGTCCTGTTATTGGTTTATTTTTTGTTTAAGGAGGTGTATCAGAGAGAATGCTCATAAAAATCATATTGACCATTGTTGGCTTCCTGGTGGGTGCGGTTGTGATCTTCCCGGTGGCAGTCAACTATCGGAAGCGCACTGCGGAAAAGGAGATCGGCAGCGCCGAAGAAGAAGCCAAACGGATCATTAATGAATCCATCAAGAGTGCGGAGAATAAGAAGCGCGAAATGCTGGTGGAGGCCAAGGAGGAAATCCATAAGAGTCGGAACGAGCATGATAAGGAGATGCGAGACCGGCGCAACGAGCTCCAAAAGCAGGAGCGGCGGCTGCAGCAAAAGGAGGAATCCTTGGATAGAAAGGCGGACCAGTACGAACGCAAGGACGAGGAACTCTCCAAAAAGCTTGCCAATGTGGCTGCGGCCCAGGAAGAAGTTTCCGAGATCAAGCGGGCGCAGCTGGAAATGCTGGAGAAGATCTCTGGCATGACCACGGATGAGGCAAAGGACTATTTGCTGAAGAACGTGGAGGCGGAAGTCCGGCACGAGACTGCCATGAAGATCAAGGAGGTCCAGACTCAACTTAAGGAAGAGGCGGATCAAACCGCCCGGGAGATTATCGCCACGGCCATTCAGCGCTGTGCGGCAGATCATACCGCGGAGACCACTATTTCGGTGGTACCCCTACCCAACGATGAAATGAAAGGCCGGATCATTGGCCGTGAGGGTCGAAATATTCGTGCCCTGGAGACCAAGACTGGTGTGGATCTCATCATTGACGATACGCCGGAGGCCATCACCCTGTCCAGCTTT
>CBCTLT010000283.1:0-3166 GCA_965147785.1 uncultured Oscillospiraceae bacterium | reverse complement strand
GCCGCCCATAGGAGGCATCCCGCCGGGCATGGGAGGCATGTCACCGCCCATAGGAGGCATCCCGCCGGGCATAGGGGGCATCCCTTCGGGGGGGCCGCCTGCAGGCATACCCGGGAATGGGCCGTTCTTCTCCATATCAGCCACAGCATTGGGTGCGGAGGCCAGAAGATTTTCGCCGCCGGTGTCCGCCTTCCGGTTGGAGGAACCGTTGAAGATATCGCCGGTGAGGGTCATGTCGGAGAATACCGCCACAACGTCGGCGCCTGGAACCGCAGTCAGAAGATCCCGGCCCTCCACAGGTGTGTCATCCTCTGTGGGCTCGCAGTAATAGCCGGTGGGATTACCGGGGTCGTCGCTGTCCATGACCTGCAGAATCACGCCGTTTTTGGGGGTAAGAACGGAATCGGTCACATGGAACTCCGTGCTGCAGCCTTTGACCACAAAGGTGGTCTCATCGGTGTTCAGGGTGCTGCCTTCCACCTCCAAAAGACCGGAATTCATGGAACTTACGGTGGCGAATCGGCCGGATTCCACAACAGTACCGTCCTTAAAACTGCCGCTGCCTTTGCCCATCATCAGGATCATGCCGTAATCGGCGGCTTTTACGGTGGAGTTTTTGAAGTTTACTTCGCAGTCGCCAATGGAGAGAGCGCCGTAGCCGCTTGTTCCGGTGATCTCCACATTGGAATCGTTGATATACATCCGGCAGCGTTTGACGCCGTCGGTGGACATGACGCCCCAGCCATCTGCGGTGATGTCGCAGCGGTTGTAGGTGGCGTTTGCATAGTCCAGAAGATTAGTGGCCCGGCAGTTGCCCCGGAGACCCAGCATCCAGGGGACCCGACGCATAACGCCAGGCGGGGAGACTTTGATGGTGTCCTCATAGTCAGCGTTCAATACGCCGCCTTTTGTGTGAATTTTGGTGTCGTTGACCTCCAACTCCACATGTTCACCGGCGTAGATGGCCACCCGGGCCGCGCCGTGGGTGGTGATATCGGAGTTCTGTACCACGAGCTTTCCGTTTCCGGCCCCGGCAATGGCCGCTCCCCAGCCGGCAAAGTCGCTGCCGCCATTGCCCAGCATTTGAATATTGGCGTTGTCTACCACCAGCGTATCTCCCTCGGGAATGGAGGCAAATACGCCGTTGACGGCCTCCTCCATAGAGGTAATAGATACACCGGAGACGCCGCTTTCGGAAATGGCACCGCCAAGGGCCATGGAACGAATAGACTTTTCAGGTGCAGGTTTGCCATTTTCAAAGGTCACAGCAGCTCGAAAATCGAGGTCCTGATACTTTAATACGTCTGTGACCTCCAGCACTACGTCTCCTTCGTATTGGCCGGGGAGCAGGGGGATGTTTTCACCGTTGTAGACTAAAGTCACCAATTTACCCTCGGGCGGGACAATCTTCCCGGTCTCGGTGAGGGTCAGGCCAAACAGATGCGTGGTCTCGGTGATGTTCCAGACGGCATCCACTGTTTTGAATGTTTTCATCTGCGGAGCTCCTTTCTGAATGTGTTTAGATAGTTTCTGTGTCTATCGTATCGAATGAATGACTTTTTGTCCAATTCAGAAACCGTATAGAGTTATACAAAAATAATTGATTGCCCTTATTTTATTTAGGTATTACTAAGAAATCACTCAGAAAGGGCTGCGTTCCTTTGGGAAAATGAGAATAAAATACCTGTTTTGGTGAACAAAAGCGTGGCTTCATGCGATTAGATATCCTATAATGCAAATGGACCCCAAAAACAGAGAGAGGAATGATGGAAATGAAAAAGAAATTATCCCTTCTGCTGGCACTGACCCTGCTGTTTGCTTTGTGCGCGGGTTGCGGCGATACCTCAGGGAGCGTGTCATCCGGGATTCCCGCGCAGGAGACACAGACAGCACAGTCGGACCATACTGTGCCGGAAGCAGTGCAGGAGCCGGTTTCTGACGCCGAGCTTTCATCTGCAGAGACTGCGATGGAGATTCCGAACAAGCTGCCGGAGAGTTATCCCATGCTTTCTGAGGAGGGCATGACCCTGACGGCACTCCAGTCCACCAATCCCAATTTGCAGGACTTAATCACGGACTACGGTGATTTGCCCTGGTGGCAGTGGCTCACGGAGCGTACCGGCGTCACCTTTGAATGGCAGATGGCATCTTTTGCGTCCATGGAGGAACAGTTCAATCTGCTGATTGCCGCCAATGATCTATGCAATATCAATATGACCGGTATGTATTACAACGACGGTATTACAAATGCGGTAGAGAACGATATTTTTGTGGATATTGCGCCGTATTTGGATGAATATGCGCCAGACTATAAGGCCATCACTATGCAGGACCATGTGCGGCCGGTGGTGTATGATGAAAACGGAAGCATGATCGCCTTTTACGAGGTCGGCATGAAGGAATTCACGCCCAATAACGGCGTGATCATTCGCGGCGATCTGCTGGAAGCACAAGGTCTGGATGTGCCGGTTACCTATGACCAATATGAGGATGCGCTCACAAAATTGAAGGATGCTTACAATATCCCCGGCCCGATCTATATCTATCCGGACAACACCCGCTGGCTTTCCTCAGGTAAAAATGTGCAGATGGGCTTCTCCCTGGGCGAGAACGGGGAGGCGATCTACGGCCCTGTGGAGGATGGCTTCCGGGAGTATCTGAAGATCGTCAACCGCTGGTACGAAAACGGGCTGATCTACAAGGATTTCTATGTGATTCCCGATGGGCAGAACATCAACTATATGATCTCTCAGATGTCCTCCGGCGACAGCATCGCAACCTTTGGGTACTGCGAATTTGCCAATATGATCGCATTGGACGAGGGACAAAATCTGGTGGCCGGATATATTCCGCGAGACAACGAGGAGGATACGGTACATCTGACAGAGGGGATCGATTCCATTGTCGGTGTGGAAAAGAGCTACTATGTTGGACCCAACTCCACGGAGGAGGAAGTGCAGGCTATCTGTATGCTTATGAATTACTTCTACACGGAGGAGGGGGCCCTGTTCGCCAACTACGGTGTGGAGGGCGAGACCTATGAACTGCGGGAGGACGGATCGCCCTGGTATACGGATTTAATTATCAACAACCCGGACGGTTTGTCCCAAACCCAGGCACTGTGTTTCTATGTGGGCTATATGGTGCCTGCCTACGCGGATTATAC
>CBCTLT010000282.1:0-3171 GCA_965147785.1 uncultured Oscillospiraceae bacterium | reverse complement strand
AAGGCCATCATGACCACGGATACTCGCCCCAAGGAGATCGCTGTCTCCTTTGAAATCGGTGGAAAAGAGGTCCGACTGGGCGGCATCGCCAAGGGCTCCGGCATGATCCATCCCAACATGGGCACCATGCTGGCGTTCCTGACCACAGACTGTGCCATTTCCTCCGATGTGCTCCAGAGCGCCCTGTATGAAACCACCAAGGTCACCTTCAACCGGATCAGCGTAGATGGCGACACCTCTACCAATGACACCTGCTGCATTCTTGCCTCCGGTGCCGCCGGAAACCCGGTCATCGACTGGAAAAGCGAGGAATATGAGGTATTCCAGGGTGCCCTGAAATTTGTCTGCACCGAGCTGGCTAAGAAGATCGCCGGTGACGGCGAGGGCGCTACCCGGCTGGTCACCTGTACCGTGTCCGGTTCCCGCAGCGACGAAACGGCGGAGAAGCTGGCCATGGAGGTCATTCGTTCTTCTCTGGTGAAGGCCGCCATGTTCGGTGCCGACGCCAACTGGGGCCGTGTACTCTGCGCCATGGGCTACTCCAAGGCGCCCTTCCGTCCGGAATATGTGGACATCGCCTTTGCGTCTGCCGCAGGAGAAATCCAGGTGTGTACTGCCGGGGAAGGCCTGGCCTTTGACGAGGATCTGGCCAAAAAGGTTCTGACCCAGCCGGAGGTGGAGATCCGCATCAACGTCAACGAGGGCGAGCACAGCGCCACCGCCTGGGGCTGCGATCTCACCTATGATTATGTGAAAATCAATGGCGACTATAGAACCTGATTAAGAGGAAGTAATCATTATGAGCCTTAGTATTATGGACCGCGCCCGGGTACTCAACGAAGCGCTGCCCTATATTCAGCAGTTTCATGACAAGATCATCGTGGTCAAATACGGCGGCAACGCCATGATCAGCGAAAATCTTCGCCGGGCAGTGCTCTCCGATATTGTACTGCTCCACCAGATGGGGATCCGTGTGGTGGTGGTCCATGGCGGCGGGCCGGAGATCTCCGATATGCTCAAGCGACTCGGAAAGGAATGCGTGTTTGATAACGGCCTGCGCTATACTGATCCCGAGACCATGGAGATTGTTCAGCAGGTCCTTTGCGGCAAGGTAAACAAGGATCTGGTGAGCCTCATTGACGAATATGGCGGCAAAGCCATGGGCCTTTGTGGCATGGACGGCCGCATGATCGAGGCCGTGAAGAAAGACGACGCCGGCTATGACTACGGGCTGGTAGGCAATATCACCGGTATTCATACTACCCCCATTACGGACGTGCTGGAAGCCGGTTACATTCCTGTGATCTCTACCGTGGCCGCCGGTGCAGATGGGGAAAAGTGCTACAACATCAACGCGGACACAGCAGCAGCGCAAATTGCGGCCGCACTGGGTGCCGAAAAGCTCATTATTCTCACCGATGTGCTGGGCCTTCTGCGGGATGTGAACGATCCCGAAACCCTGATCTCCAAGTGCCGGGTCTCCGAAGTGCCGGTACTGGTGAAGGAAGGCGTCATCAAGGGCGGCATGATTCCCAAGATTCAGTGCTGTGTGGAGGCCGTCCGGCGAGGTGTCCGGCGTGCCCATATTCTGGATGGACGCATTGAACACTCGGTGCTGATCGAGCTGCTTACCGACGCTGGCGTCGGTACCATGATCTACTGATACTCTGTGATTCCCGTTGGAAAGGATGATTCCATTTGAATAGCGAACAACTCATAGCTCTGGATTCGGAATCGGTCATGCAGACCTATGGTCGGTTTCCTCTGGCTCTGGACCATGGCGAAGGAGCCACGCTGTACTCCCCAGAGGGAAAAGCCTATATTGATTTCACCTCCGGTATCGGCGTAAACTGCCTGGGCTACGGCAACAAAAAATGGCTGGAAGCCATTTCCGCCCAGGCGGCAAAGCTCCAGCATGTCTCCAATCTCTATTACACAGAACCCTACATCCGCCTGGCGCAGACGCTGACCAACCGTACCGGTATGAAGCGTGCCTTTTTTGCCAACGGCGGCGGTGAGGCCAACGAAGGTATGATCAAGCTCTGCCGGAAATACTCCTATGACAAGTACGGGGATGGCCGCAGCACCATCATCACCCTGAAAGACTCCTTCCATGGCCGCACTGTCACCACCCTGGCGGCCACCGGGCAGGACGTATTTCATCAGTATTTCTTCCCCTTTACAGAGGGCTTTGTCTACGCCGACGCCAATGACATCGACTCTGTAAAGGCCCTGGACGATGGCACTGTATGCGCCGTCATGCTGGAGCTGGTGCAGGGAGAAGGCGGCGTTCTGCCCCTTAATCAGGATTTTGTGCAGCAAGTAAAGGCTCTGTGCCAAGAAAAGGATTGGCTTTTGGCTGTAGACGAAGTACAGACCGGTGTTGGCCGTACCGGCAGCCTGTTCTGCTTCCAGCAGTATGATATTCTGCCCGATGTGATGAGCTTTGCCAAGGGAATCGGCGGCGGCCTGCCCCTGGCCGGCATCCTCGCCAGCGAAAAGACCGCTCAGGTTTTGACGCCCGGCACCCACGCCACCACCTTTGGTGGGAACCCGGTCTGCTGCGCCGGTGCTTTGAGCGTGCTGGAGCAGATGGATGATGCCTTGCTCAACGCAGTCAAGGAAAAAGGCGCTTATCTCCGCTCCTGCATCGAAAAGATGCCCGGCGTAAAAGAGGTCCGGGGTATGGGTCTCATGCTGGGCGTAGGGCTGGAGGATGGATATACTGCCGGTGATCTGGTCAAGCAGATGCTGGAGCAAGGACTTCTGTGTTTGACTGCCGGCCATAACACCATCCGGCTGCTGCCGCCGCTGACCATCTCCCAGAAAGAGCTGGATCAGGGGCTAAAGATCATGGCCCAGGTTCTGGAGGGAGTGACGCAGCCGTGAAAAAGGATCTTCTGAAGCTGCTAGATTTGAGCCGGGAGGATATTTTCAATATTCTGGACCTGGGAGATCAGCTGAAATACGATGTCAAGCACGGGATTCCCCATCCCAGGCTGGCCGGTAAGGTGTTGGCACTGGTATTTGCCAAAAACTCCACCCGAACCCGTGCCTCCTTTGAAACAGGCATGTTTCAGCTGGGCGGCCACGCCATGTACCTCACCGCCGCAGATACCCAGATTGGCCGGGGAGAACCGGTGGAGGATACCGCCCGCACCCTGAGCCGCT
>CBCTLT010000281.1:0-3245 GCA_965147785.1 uncultured Oscillospiraceae bacterium | reverse complement strand
TGATGAGATTGTAGTCGTTCCGGTGCGCGGCAGTCTCGATGCCGAAGACGGTATTGTTGAAGAAATTGTTGGCGTAGGCCGTGCCGTCCGAGATGTCGATCACCAGGGAAATCGCGTGGGCCGAACCGTTGGCAAAGCTGCGGGCGATGTCGTTGGGGACGTATTTGAGCTGCTCCATCGCGGACGCGATTTTCTGCTTTGTCTCCTCCGAAATGACGCCCTTTTGATTGAGCACGCGGGAGACCGTCGACGGCGAAACCCCCGCTAGCCGCGCCACATCCTTGATCGTTGCTGCCATACCGCACCTCCGTGCAAACGGTTTACTTGCAATTAAAGGAATATCAGGCAGAATCATAATTAAAATCCTTGTATTAAATTAGTTAATTATGATAATTGTCGAATTATTATAATATTCCGCCATGTAATTTATGCAACCGTTTGCTTAACGTCATAGTAGCACGATTTTCCACAGAAGTCAATTTGTCAGTTTATACAAGAAAAAACTGGTTTTCTGTGCAGGTAGACAATAAAGCAGGCAGATCCGAAACCACGGGTCTGCCTGCTAGTCAAGATACGTATTCACATAAGCATCAGAATTCTTCACACCGAATTCCTGCTGGATATAGGGTGCCCAAGGCATGAACGATTCCAATTCTTCGTGGGATTGGTTTTTTCCCAGGTACGGCAGCTCCACCAGCACGTGCTGGAGATAGGCAAAGGGTTCAACACCGTTTGCCTTTGCACTTTCAACCAGGGAATACACAATGGCGCTGGCCTCGGCTCCTTTTGTGGTATCACAGAACAACCAATTCTTTCTGCCAAGGGTAAACGGGCGGATGGCGTTTTCTGCCAGGTTGTTGGAAATCGGCACCTCGCCGTTGTTCAGAAATGCCGTGAGCGGCTGCTTTTGATTCAGGCTGTAGCGCACCGCTTCTTCCAGCTTGCTGCCCTTTTCCGGGTGGAGTGTTTTCAGCCATGCGTAATACTCCTCCAGAAGGGGCAATTCCTTGTTCTGGCGGTATTCCTGGCGATATTTGGGTTTATAGGCGGCACATTTCCGCTCCTGTGCAAACAGCTTGTTGCAGTACTGGAACCCAACGGCTGCTTTGCTGGTTTTTACCGTTGCGCCCTCCGGCATAGCTTCCCGCCATTTTCGTCTGGCGTGGGCCCAGCAGCCACAATGGGTGACCTTGGTGAGCAGGTTATAGGCCTGGTAGCCATCCGTCACCAAAGCTCCGGTAAAGCCCTTCAAAAAAGCCTCCGGCCGCTTTCCACTGCGGTCAGGCTGGTACTCAAAGAGCCGGACCTGGTGCTTCAGCAGCGCCGCACTGGCGTACAGCCACATCCTGGATTGGGAGGTTGCGGGCTTCCCGTCTTCCTTTAGCACCTGCACAACGGTCTCATCCGCGTGGATCACGGAATGGGTCAGAAGCTCCTGCTTCATGTGTCTGTACAGCGGCTTCAGCCAGGTTTGTGCGCACTGGATCACCCAATTTGCCATAGTCGCGCGGCTGAGAGAGATCCCCTCTCTGGCCCACATCTTTTCCTGCCTGGCCAGGGGCAGGCCATCCACATACTTCTGGGTCATGATGTATGCCACAGTCGAGGGCGAGGCCAGGGAAATGCTTCATAAGGGGGACCGGCGGCTTTACGGTCACGATATGGGCAAAGCCCGTATCCTTTTCGCAGCTGTCGCAGGCGTAGGTAACGGCGTAGTAAGCCAGCAGCTTCATCTGCTTGGGAATGATCTGCATTTCATGGCGCAGGAATTTCTTGCCAATGGGTTTCATTTTCCCGCCGCATTTGCCGCAGACCAGTTGGTCTTCCGGCAGTTCCAGAAGGACTTCTTCTTCCGGGAGACCGTTCAGCATCTCGGCCTGGCTGCGCTTCTTCTTCCGCTCATGCTGGGGAACCAAAATGGTATCCGGGGTCGGCTCCTCCGCTTTTGGGGCTTGTTCCTTTTCCGCCTCATTGAAAAAGCTGGCCTGGTTGTGCAGAACATAGCTGTTTTTCTCACTGGACTGACCGAAACGGGCCCTCTGGGCATTGGCGAAAACCTCGTTCATGTGCTCCAGCTTCCGCTTCAGCTCGTCAATTTCCGCTTTCTGCTTTGCGATGATATCTTCCAATGCAGCTACTTCCGCAGCGGTGTATGTACTTTTTTATCCGCTGCGGCCATAACTCACGCCCCTGAAAAGTAGATTTATCCTGGATTTATTATACCATAAATCCAGGATAAAGCACAGGAAAATATGCGATTTTTAAAATATTTTTGTCAGAACAGATCCTTTAGTCTCCCTTTGCGGATGACTGTTTCCTGTTCAATGTGAAGTCCTTCCATTCGGGTGCGTCAGAAAAATTTGGTTTGTAACTCATGGTTGTAACTCCTTTCAGATTATGAATGATGTGTTTATCAGAGGCAAAGGAACGGAACTTGTGTGCCCAGTTGGCTTCGCATTTCTCAATTTACATAGGGTCTCGATCCCAGTGCCCGTATGCGTCTTCCGGGTCGTATTTCTCAACACGGTCAAAGTAGTCGTCGTAATCGCTGAAATCGTCATCTCCGTCCCAGTAGTAACTGCCATATACAGCAATTACATCACCGAAAAGCTCAGCCAGTTCAGCTGCTTTCTTTCCGCGAGAAGTCAAATTGCCTTTCCGCGTTAAGGCTGTTGCTTCAATGTCACATAGATCATAATAGATGTCCACCAGCGTTTCGTCGGGCAAATCCAGAAAGCTGGTTTTCGAGTAGCCAAACTCACGCTCAATGAATTCATATTGTGAGCTGGTGAGAGATCGTGCTACATTATAGATGGGGGATCTCGTAATCATGGGTATGTCTCCTTGAATATGGTTGAAATAGTAAAAGGGCGTCGTAAAACACGACGCCCCTCGATGAGAGTATTGGATTATGGAATCTGAGCTTTCAGAATTTGTCTGTACTTCGCATAATGGGTGCTCAATACATAGTCGATGACACATTGCTTTGGAATGTGGTACTCGCCACGAATTTTGAAACTCTTTACAGTTTTGTTTTGAAGCAGCCGTCTGGCCTGAACCTATCCCAAACCGCCAAGCATCTTGCGAAACTCGTTCAGGGTTACAACATCATCGTACTGGCTCCAATAGGCTTCATAGTATTTTCTGCTCTGCATGAAATTTCCTCCCTGTCTGGTAGACCTGGACAGTGCATATCCCCTCAAATATCCCCTCAACTCATCAAAATCCGCATCAAATCTTTTCAA
>CBCTLT010000280.1:0-3260 GCA_965147785.1 uncultured Oscillospiraceae bacterium | reverse complement strand
CACAGCCATGGCGCAAGTATCCACCATGGGCTTGAGATTGGACCGTCCCAGCTTACGAAGGAATGCCACTGTCTCCGAAAGATTATTCACTAGATTGGTTTCCTCCGGCCGGAGACTTTCCATCACCAGGGTAACGCCCAGAGGCAATGCCTGCTGACAGAGCCAGTCAATCATCTCCAGGCTCCGATTCATGGCCTCTTCTCTTGGTTCTGTGGCCAAACCCCAACCAGAATTGACCGCCATGAACGGACACTCTAATTCAGAGGCCAGATGCAGACCGTTCAAAAAGTAGGCGCGGGAATCCGCAATCAGCGCAGCACCTTTGGCTGCAAATTGCCAGGGATAAGCGCAGTTTTCCGGCGTAACGCAGACCAGCCTAAGTCCAGAGGCACGGATTGTGGACAAAAGCGTATCCTTCTCTCCAACACCCCAAGGAGAAAGCAGTACATGGGGTGCACCGCACCACAGTTCTATACTCTGATACCCTGCACGCTTCTGTAACTCCAACATATCAGGGAGGGGATAATTCATGTAATGGATACCCATGGCGGCTGGCTGTCGGGGAGAAAAACTCACAGGAAAGGCTCCCTTCTACTTGAAATTTTCAAACAATGAATATATAATGTTATAATACAATATATTTTAGCGTTTCCCGCAAAAAAGCGCAAGTTCTTTTTGTATATTATTTCATTGATACAACGTAACTTGTTATCATATTGCTTTCCGTTGACTTCACCTGGATTCGACCGTATAATTTTTTATATTGCAATACGTCTGTCGGTGGGGGCGTTTCATTTTACTGGATTCCCTGTGGGGAATTGATTTACGTCTGGCATAGAAACGAGCGCCCCGGTCTCTGACGGATCATATCTAGGTGTCTGGCGTTGTACTCATTGCAGCCTGTCTGTTTGCAGCCGGCTGTTTTGACGAATAAGGTTTCCGTTGAGGAGGATGAGTAAGATGAGTGAATATCCAACTACATTTATTGGCTGGGTAATCATGCTGGCAGAAAAATATGGCAGGGATTTTCTGCGCGGTACCGGCGTGACCCTGGAACTGGCAATCCTGGGTACGATATTTGGCTGCCTGCTTGGATTTGCTGTGGGCCTTGTCCAAAGTCTTGAGGTGGACAGAAATGCATCCATGGTCTCCCGTGTGCTCACCAAGATCTGCAAGGCCATCGTTGCCCTGTATGTGGAGGTATTCCGCGGCACACCTATGATGGTACAGGCTATGGTGGTCTATTACGGCAGTATGTCCGTGTTTGGCCTGGACATTCCGTCTTTTGGCGCCGGCGTTTTGGTTCTGAGTCTCAATACTGGCGCGTATATGGCTGAATCTGTTCGCGGTGCCATCTGCGGCATTGATCCCGGTCAGATGGAAGGCGGTCAGGCCATTGGTATGAGCTATTTCCAGACCATGATCCATGTAATTATTCCCCAGGCATTTCGCAATTTGATTCCCCAGATCGGTAACACCTTTGTGTCTGCCATCAAGGATACCTCGGTGCTGAACGTAATCTCTGTGACGGAGCTGTACTTTATTGCGCGTACCGTATCGGGTACATACTACAAGTTCTTTGAGACCTACAGCATCATATGTCTGATTTATCTGGTCCTGACCTTCGTGACCTCCCGGTTGCTGCGGTTGCTGGAAAATCGCATGGCCGGCGCACGGGACTATGAGTTGGTGCTGGAAACCGGAGACGAGGAGGGGACGAAATAATGGACAATCAGGTTGTTTTGCAGGTAGAGCATTTGGGGAAAAGCTTCGGTACCCATGAGGTGCTGAAAGACATCCACTTTAAAGTTTCCAAAGGCGAGGTCATCAGCGTTATCGGATCTTCCGGCTCCGGAAAATCCACCCTTTTGCGGTGCATCAATATGCTGGAAGAACCCAGCTGTGGCAGTATCTACTTTGAGGGCCAGCCCATCTCCCATAAACCCAAGGATAAAAACCAGTTTCGTGCCCGGGTGGGAATGGTATTTCAATCCTTCAATCTGTTTGCCAATATGACCGTACTGAAAAACTGTATGCTGGGCGTCCAGGTGGTCAAGAAAGGTAGCAAGGAAGAGGCTAAGGAACTGGCACTCAAATACCTGAAGCAGGTGGGTATGGCGGCCTATGTGAACGCCCGGCCCGCCCAGCTTTCCGGCGGACAGAAGCAGCGTGTTGCCATCGCCCGGGCCCTTTGCATGCAGCCGGATTTGCTGCTCTTTGACGAGCCCACCTCGGCTCTGGATCCGGAGATGGTGGGAGAGGTACTGGAGGTTATCCGCAGCTTAGCCCGGGAGGGAATGACCATGGTGATTGTGACCCATGAGATGATGTTTGCTCGGGACATTTCCAGCCGTGTTGTCTTTATGGACGGCGGCGTCATCGTGGAAGAGGGTCCTCCGGAGCAGATTTTTGGCAATCCTACGGCGGATCGGACCCGCGAGTTCCTCAGCCGTTATCATCAGGGCTGAACCCTAAGGATAAGGAGGAGAACTGTGTGCAGGACTGCGCATAGGGGGAAGAGATATGAAACTGGATGCAAATGATTCTACGCCGCTGTACCTACAGCTGAAATCTGAGTTGCGGACCGCCATTACCGAGAAGGTCTACGGCTACAATGAGAAGATTCCAACAGAGATCCAACTCAGCGAACAATATGGCGTCAGCCGGATCACCGTGCGGCAAGCTGTCCAGGAGCTTTGCGAGGAAGGGTATCTGATCAAAAAACAGGGGAAGGGAACCTTTGTGCGGCAGCGCAGGATCTCCCGAAAGCTGGATAATTTGATGAGCTTTACCCAGGCTTGTGCAGCCAACGGAATGACGCCTTCTACCTCCGTACTGGAGCAGCGGGTGGACACGCTGAACAAAGAGGAGCAGGAACTCTTTGGGGAGGATGACCAGAAACGGTACCTTATCCTCACTAGGCTTCGCATGGCTGATGGGGTACCCGTGATGCTGGAGGTAAACTATTTTCCGTTGCCACAGTTTGACTTTCTCCGGCTGGAGGATCTCAGCGGATCGCTGTACCGCGTTCTGGATCATCATGGAATTCGTATCTACGCAAACCGTGATATGTCATTAGATGTGGAACTGGCGGACAGTGCCTTGGCGCAGAAAATGGGGATCAGCCGGGGAACACCTTTGTTTGACGTGATTACAAAGAACTATGACCGCGGGGAAAATTTGGTTCATTTAGGCAGGGAATATATTGTCTGCGACCGATACCATTTTTCCCTCGCGGACTATGTGGCGGAGGAGGCCGA
>CBCTLT010000279.1:0-3261 GCA_965147785.1 uncultured Oscillospiraceae bacterium | reverse complement strand
ATTTAAATGACAGCTATTACGATTATCTGAAGATGCTCTCGGATTGGTACGCCGATGGCACCATTTACGCAGACTTCTTCAATGCCCAGATGGGTGCTACGGACAAGTGGTTTGCCTCCGGTCAGAGCGCCGTCAATACCGGAACGGCTGCCAACATTGCCACCATCGAGAGCTACCGGGATCCCAGCTACAGCTATGAACTGATGCCCATCAACGCCCCAAAAATTAACGCCGACGATCAGCTTCACTTCAGCTGGACCGACAATTTCTCCCGGATCAAGCAGCAGGATTCCTGGGCCATCTCCACCGCCTGCCAGGACCCCGAGGGCATTATGCAGATGGTCAACTACCTGTTCTCCGAGGATGGACAGCTGATGTACAACTACGGCGACGAAGGGCACTCCTTTGAGTACGACGAAAACGGGAACCCCCAATACACGGAGCTCATCACCAACAATCCTGACGGACTGAGCTACAAGGACGCCTGCTATATCTACGCCTCCGCCGTGGCCAGCGGTCACATGCCCAGTATTCTTGACGTTCGGGCCGGCTATTACTACTTTGGAGACGAGGAATGGGAGGTATTCGACACCTTCCGCACCTGCGATGCCGACGGCACCTATAATCTCCCCACAGGCGTTGCCCTGAATGAAGAGGAAAACGAAGAATATGCCTCTCTCTCCTCCGATGTCACCACTTACGCCTCCACAGAGATCATGAAGTTCATTCTGGGCCAGTCTGAGCTGACTGAAGAGAGCTTTGCCGTCTTCCAGGATACCATCATTTCCATGGGCGGCAACCGCATGGAAGAACTCTATCAGGCCGCCTATGAGCGGTATCTTGACAAATTGGAAGCCGCTTGATTTCTCCATTCCAAGCCATACCCCAAAAGGCTGGCGTCTGCACTGTTGCAGACGCCAGCCTTTTCGCTTTCATGAAAAATCCGTTACAACCTTGATAAAGAGAATACACAATACCGTCAGCACCACCGGCCGAACCACCCGTTTTCCATCCTTGGCCACAAGCCCAGCTCCGGTATAATGCCCTGCAATGGAAAACACCGACGCCGTCAGCCCCAAGGCCCAATAGACCTGCCCATGATAGATAAACGTGGCCAGTGCCGCTACATTAGAGGCCAGGTTGATGACCTTGGTAGTACCTGCGGCATCCTTGAGCTCCATCCGCCCCAATCCGGTGAGAATCAGCAGCAGGAAGGTTCCTGTCCCTGGCCCGTAGAGGCCGTCATAAATTCCGATGACCAGTGCCGCTCCCATGGCAATCAGCAGCAGTTGCCGTCCAGTTCTGGAGCCAGCGTCTTGGTGCTCTCCGATATTTTTATTCTTCAGCACATAAAAGGCCACCACCGGCAAAACTGCCAGCAGCATACCCCGCAGCACCTGTTCCGGCAGCAGCATTGAGATATTTGCCCCAATACTGGAGCCCACCAGCGCCATGGCTGCGGCACACAGGGAAAGCTTCACCGGCACATAGCCCCTTTTTAGGAACCGTCCCGTGGATACGGCAGTCCCGGTGGCCGAAGATAGCTTATTGGTGGCAATGGCCACATGGGCTGGTACTCCAGATAGCAGATATGCCGGCAGGGAGATCAGTCCCCCACCTCCTGCAATGGCATCCACAAAGCCTGCCAGAAACACCAGCGGGCACACAATCAAAAAGGGCAGCATAGCAGGGCTCCTTCCTCACACAATTGTTTTCCATTATACTTCATTTTTCCGACCCCATCAATGAATAAACCTACAAAATCCTTGCATATTTCCAGGGAGAAAACTTGATAAACTGCCAAAGTTTGAATTTATATCACCATAAATTGCATTTTTACTTGACGGATGCAGGCCTTCGGTTTATAATATGCATAGAAGTGTATCAACTGTTTAAATCGCTCGCCGCTCCAGTCCGGAAGTTCTTAAGCTCCGGAAGAGCCGCTATTTTTATAATAATTTTGAGAGGGGTATCCGCTGTGATCAAACTAGTCAACGTCAATAAATTTTTCGGCGATCTCCACGTTTTGAAAGATGTGAACCTGGAAGTTGCAGAAGGAGAAAAGCTGGTTATCATCGGTCCCTCCGGTTCCGGCAAATCCACCACGGTTCGCTGCATCAACTTTCTGGAGGAGCCCACTTCTGGTGAGGTGTGGGTCAACGGCACCCGGGTGACCAACAAAAATAAGACCCAGATGAACCGCACTATGATGAGCATGGTGTTCCAGCAGTTCAATCTCTATCCCCATAAGACCGTGCTCCAGAACCTGACACTGGCTCCCATCAAACTGCACCACAAATCCAAAAAGGAGGCCGAAGAGCTGGCCTTCCACTATCTGGACGTGGTTGGGCTTCGGGATAAGGCCCATGTCTATCCCACTACCCTTTCCGGCGGTCAGCAGCAGCGTGTTGCCATCGCCCGTGCCCTGTGCTGCCAGACGAAAATTATTTTGTTTGATGAGCCCACCTCTGCCCTGGACCCGGAAACGGTACAGGACGTGCTGGACGTTATGATCAAGCTTTCCAAGGAGAACATTACCATGGTGGTGGTCACCCACGAAATGGGCTTTGCCCGTCAGGTGGCGGACCGGGTCATCTTTATGGCCGACGGCACCATCATTGAAGAGGGTCCTCCGGAGCACTTCTTTGAGAATCCCACCCACGAGCGGACCAAGCAGTTCCTCTCCAAGATTCTCCGCTAATTTTTCAGGCGGCACGCTTTTGCGTGTTTCAGGACATATGACTTTGTCAGACTATGAATGGAGGAAATTTCTATGAACAAGCTCAAAAAACTGACAGCTATGGCGTTGTCTGTCGTTATGGTCCTTGGCCTGCTGGCCGGCTGCGGCGACGAGGCAACCTCTTCTGCCACAGAAACTTCGGCCACTGAGAGCACTGCGCCTGCGGTAGAAAGCACCGCTCCAGAAACTTCCAATGTGGAAGCCTCTGGCGCTGAGACCTCTACCGCTGCTGCTGACCCCGCCTCCTATGGCGAAGACGTTCAGGCTATCATTGATCGCGGCGTGCTGAAGGTCGGCGTCAAGAGTGACGTAATTGGCTTCGGCTTTATGGATACCCTGACCAACGAGTACTCCGGTCTGGAGATCGACCTGGCCAAGAAGCTGGCTGAGTACCTGGGCGTCGATGTGGAGTTCACCACCGTTACCGCTGCTACCCGTTCTGAGCTGCTGGATTCCGGCGACATCGACTGCGTGCTTGCTACCTTTACCATCACCGCTGAGCGTAAGCAGAGCTGGGACTT
>CBCTLT010000278.1:0-3267 GCA_965147785.1 uncultured Oscillospiraceae bacterium | reverse complement strand
TGCTGCTGCCACAAATAAATTTTGCTCTAGTCGCACCTAAAATGGACTTTACACAGAATTTGGGATTGACCCTCATCTGCACCTGAACCGGTATCCGTATTCTCTTATCTTGCCGCACCCAAAATAGTCGGTCTGCGCCAGGGCGTTATGCCCTGGCGTTTTCCGTGTATGCCTCGAATGCTTCGGCGAAGCTGGAGTTCACATCGAAAGGCGGCTCATAGTCCACCTTGGAGGTGACCAGGCACAGATCGATCTTCGTGGAAGTCTCGTCAGCCAGCTTGTTCAGCTTTCCGAGCTCGGCACGGATGACATTGCGGTCATAGTTGATCGTAGTCACGCGCTTAACGTCGCAGCGATAGGAGATCTGATTGCCTTCGGCATTGAAACGGTAGCCGGTGCCGCCGTTGGAGATGGTCTGCTCCGAGTTGCGCAGATCATTCATCCGCTTGAAGGTACGGGCGATGCTCTGACGAGTGGCATTGAGGCTGACCTCGCTGTCCATGTCGATGTCAAGCTCGTCCTTTGCCTTGCGGATGGCTGCAAACAGCTTGTCCTTCTCATTCAGAAGATACAGCAGAAACTGAGCAATATCGGTGATTTGCTCATAGTATTCGGTTTCGGGGGCGATCAGGACAGTCTCATCATCGGCTTCTGCCATCACCTTGTGCCGCAGATAGGTGTTCTCCACCTTCGTGACATTGGCGTCACGATCCAGAATGCCCTGGGCTTCGTCCATGAGGGACTGGAGCTTGTTTTGGTAACGAAACGCTTCTTTCAAATTCATATACATTCACCTCGTCATTAAGATTGATTGTCTGTAACTATTGTATCGGGTTGAAACTGAAAAGTCATTGAACTCATAGTTCACTGCTGCTTTCTGTTTCAAATCCGAATGCCTGATACAGATCCTCTTTGAGTTTCTCGGTGCTGATATCGATCATCTCTTTGATCCGATCTTTCCTCGCCTTTTTGAACCACCTCTTTTTGAAGATTTCCACGTCTTTCTGATAGGCGTCTATGTCTGTGTCGCCGGACTCTGCCCAATCATAGGAGTGGAGCAAACAAAAGACGTCATACACCAAAGCAGAGATTTCAGGATCTCCTAACGGGTTATCTCTTACGACCTGCTTATAGTTCTTTTCATGCTTGTCGCTGTCCAATCCATAAATCTGTCAGCCATTATGCCTCCTCCTTCACGGCATGAGCCGTACCGAGTGTATATTTACAGGTATTACCAAGATGAATGTTGTCATCGGAAATCAGCTTGTACTCCCAAGGTTTATGATCCGGGTCTGCCGTTGAAGCAAAGCGGCACCACTTTATGCCTTCTCTTGCCTTTGATACGACCTCATCCGATGTCACTTCATTCAAAGCCTTAACTTCGACCATGAATTTTCCGGCAGTTGTTTCCACGAGAAAATCAGGATTATACTGTTGTCCGGCTTTCCAGAATAAGTTCCAATTTCGATGTCATAAAAATATGCCTTCCCATCCTCATCAGTGGTGGCAGTTACATCCACAGGATTGCCCTTGTCGCTGGTACCATAGAGCCGGAAGGAAAAGCCCTCCCAGGTGCCGTAATTAACGGCCTTGGTCACCACAAGATTCCCGGTCTGGGGCCGGAGCTGACAGGTGAGATGGAGATAGGCCGTCACCGGCTCTGGGGATATATTGAGCTGGCCCAAAGACTGATAGCCCTCTGCCGCCCAGATGGTGATGATGGAGGGATCCACCTGGAGGGACTTCCCCACAGCGGAGATGGTATGGCCCTGGGCCAGTGTCTCCGCTGCCGCTTCACTGGCTTCGAGGATCAGCGTGTTCCCTGACTGGGTAACGGTCAGCCCCGGCAAATCCGAGGAAAAGGAATAGGCCTCCAGCACGTCTGCCGTGTCCGTCAGCTCTGCCCGGTAGGTACCAGTATCGTCGTCATAGACAAGCTCCCAGGTGGGGGCGGTATCTGGGGCCCAGGAAGAAAAACTGGGGATGTCCAGATGGGCGGCCATGGCGGCGGCAATTTCCTCGTACACCTGGAAGTAGGTGGGATACCAGGACCGAAGGAAGGCCGAAGTGATGGTGGAGCTGCTGCAGGAATAGGGGGCCTGGGCACTGCGCTGACCGGTGACGACCTCCCAGACAATGGTCTGAGTGGCCAGAAGCTTTTCCGATTCGATGATCCCGGCGGTGTTGCCGTCCTGGCTGGCGGTATCATAGGAGCAGTTGGGGTAGCCGTAGGCAATGGCCAGGGCGATGGCCTGCCGCTGCTCCTCCGTCAGCTGGTTCTCCCAGGCTGCATCCACTTCAGCCTGGCTGTAGGATGTACCAGAAACCACATGGACGGTGGGCTGGATACAGAAGGCCGGTTTGCCGCCCAAGTAGTATGGCGCCAGCCAGGTATATCCGGCGGAGTGATGGGTTCCCTGAGCGTCGGTATAGTCCAGCCGGACCATGCCGTTCTGGGTCCAGAGCATCTCTCCCTGGGACAGGGTGGGACCGCTGGAAAACAGGGAGATTCCGTCCATACCGGGGGCAACCTCCAGAAAATTGCCCCCGGTGTCCGTGATGGTTTCCGGTTCCGGCTCGGCAGTTTCGTTGGATTCTTCTGTTTCCGATGCAGAGATGGACGGTTCCGCTGCTTCTTCCCTAGGCGGAGATTCTCCGGCTGCCCAGGCCACGGGGATGATGCAGAGAATGAGGGCTGCAACCAAAACCAGGGATAACAGCCACTTTCGTGTTGTTTTGTGCATAATGAACTCCTTTCCAAAAATAAAAAACCCCCTGCATTTCGACATTCCGTCCGAAATGCAGGGGCAGGCCATGGAAGATCTATGAAAACAGCCGCAGCTGGAATTTTATTGTCTGGAAAATTTGTGTACGGAAAATTTACAGCAATCCTACTGAAAATGATCGCACAAATCCAGCAGATCCAACAAACTTTAGGATTTATCTCAGAAAACGCAAAAAAGGCCGCCGGCAGCACACAAAATCGTGTCCTGCCGGCGGCCTAAATTCGAAAAAGATATAATAATTGCGTCAAAAAGAGGTTCAAATCCATTTTGTTCCCTTCCAACTGCTGATTGCATCTATGGCGGGACATGGTGTTTTAGACCCTCAAAAAAGCCCGGAAAACGTTGATGCAGCTAGCCTTTTGGCTAGCTGCATCTATAGCGTTTTGCTAATATGTGTTATCATAACACTATAGATGCAGAACAAAAGAGACTATCCCAAAGTTTGTGTAAACCTCCTGAGTGGTGTAGAATAGAAGCACCA
>CBCTLT010000277.1:0-3272 GCA_965147785.1 uncultured Oscillospiraceae bacterium | reverse complement strand
GCCGTACAAATTAGGCAAAATGTTATTAAAACAACGCAAAATCTAATTAAAGTTACGAAAAATCTTATTAAAAAGTTTAGAATACCGCCTTGTTCTTTGTAGGCTTTTCACACGTTTCTATCCAAAAGTCCCGTGATTTTTGACCATTTTATCAAATGGAAATGGCTTACGTGTTTTGATATAAGGTTCTGGAAACGCGTGCTGACGTATGGATCCCGCCATTGGAAAGCTTGTCGCAGAAAGAGATGAAGAAAACCTCAGTCGATCCCCTGACGGGCATTGACTGAGGTTTTGGTTTTGCTGAAACTGTAATGTCTTCTGGCGTTTGGTTTCCTCCCATTCTGAGGGTATTGGTAAGACGATTTTATAGTCTGAAGGCACCGCCCAAATCTGAGCGGTGCCTTGTACATTATGCGGTAAATGCTGCGGCCTCCTTGCCGGCCACAAAACCAGAAGTGAGTGCGAAGGTCAATGCGGAAATCGTTGCCTCAATATATCCAACACCCACAGGACCTGGCATCATGACGCCTCGAGTACCGTCTCCCGTGGCGTAGAGCCCAGGCACAGGCCGTCCCCCTCGTACCACATTGGTATTCTCATCAATGACCACACCACCCAGGGCGTTCTCGTGGAACATCTTTTTGTAGATGGCATAGTAGGGACCTTCTCCCAGAGGCTGCTTTGGGGGCATTGGCCGTCCGTCCGGCCCCGGTCCCATCTCCGGTTGATTTTTCAGAGACTCCCGATGGGCCTGGGCTGCCCGGTGAAGATTCTCAGATGGCACATGAAGCTTTTCCGCCAGCGCATCCAGCGTATCTGCCTTGTACATGGTCTCCCAGGAAAGCTCCGTCCCCAGCTCTTCCCGCCAGTTTTTGTACAGGGCGTCCATGTCGATCCCTGGCACATCCGGTGCCCGGCCCATGGAACGCTGGATCGCTGCTTCCACCGCCTTTTCATCCGCAATGCCCCAGACGTAGCGGCCTGGTACATCGGCCAGCGGACTGACCTCTCCCGGCACCATGGGCAGGTCGCAGTAATTGCCCTCCCGATCCACATCGAAAGCAGCACCCATGGCTGCCGCAATGGAGCAGGTACCGAAGGGATGCCGCATAGGACCGAACATGCCCACACGCCGGTTATCATAGTCCACATCTGCGCCGATGGCCTGGCACATGGTGATGCCGTCGCCGGTGCAGTTGGGATGGGTAAATACATGGACGCCATCCCCGTCCCCATCTGCGTAAAACTTGGGCTGGAATTTCTCCATCAAGGCCTTGTTCCTGGTGAATGCACCCGTTGACACAACACAGGCCTTGCACCGGACAATTACCTGACCGCCTTCGTCCTCTGCGATTACCGCTGTGACTTTGCCGCTTTCATCGCACTGAAGTTCCTTGGCAGGCGTGTGATAGAGCACCTTACCCCCGTTGGCCTCCACAATCCCCAGCAGCTTGTTGGCCATCCACCAGCCAATACCACCGGGCCCAATGGTGGTATCAATGCGCTTGTGATTGTATTCCCAGTCGTAGGCCGCTGTGATGCCATATCCGCCAAAGGGCTGAGGACCAAAGGTAAAGTCTTTTCCCAGGTCGTGCTTTTCAATGAGCCAGTCGATAAACTCCGTGTCCGCATCCAGAATACGGCGGACCAGCTTGCCGTTTACGCTGCCATGGGTCTGTTTCATAAACTCCTTGTACACATCGTCTCTGGGATCCTGCATTCCCGCAGCCTCATGCCATTTGGACCAGTGGCTCCGGAACACATGGGCATACCAGGCGCTGCCGCCGATCTCCTTGCCCTTCTCCAGAACAATGACACTGCGGCCAGCTTCCGCCGCCTGGGCTGCGGCAGACAAGCCGGATGCACCTGCCCCAAGCACCACCACGTCACAGTCCATCTGAATCGGCTCGTGAGGAACAGCCGCCGGTTTGGGTGCGTCAGGATCGGAGATCGCCTCGTTGTGACAGACCTCGGCACAGTGGCCGCAGGAAACACATTTTTCCGGGTCAATCCAATATTTCGCATTTTTGAAGCGAATGGCCTCTGCGGGACATTCCACCCGGCAGCGGTGGCAGCCGGAACAGCTTTGTTGATGGATTACATATGCCATAGTATGTAGCCTCCTACATAATTTTTCATTGCTACATTGTACCGTAATTCGTGCGCAGGTTCCAGTTTCATTTTCCAATCCAACCTATCAATAACCCAATTTCATAGCTGGATGGTGGAACCATGAGCGGATATGTGACGGCAGGCGTTGCCTTGGCGTTTCTTTTGCCGCTACAACGGTGAAACGCTATGAGGTTAATGAACAAGCTGTGACCCCTTCCCCGTGAAACGGGGAAGGGGTCAGATTTGTTTCCTTCAACAGTTGTTTATTGCAGGAAAATGGTGATCATTTTCGCCAGCTGTGCTCTGGTTGCCAGGCCCTGGGGTTCCAGGGTGGTCTTGGTCATACCGTTGACCATGCCGCTGTCAATGGCCCAGGCGAAGGCGTCCACCGCAAAGAAGCCAATCCGGTCGGCATCGGTGTATGTTTCGGGAATGGCAGGCACCGTTCCCACAGGCACCTTCTTATATTCCGTTACATACCGGTAGAGGATGGTCACCAGCTCTTCCCGGGTGATGTTGCCGTCAGGATCGAACTTGCCGGTATCACGGCCCTCCACAATGCCGTTCTCCGTGCCCCAGGCAATGGCCTTGGCAAACCACTGGTTGGCTGCCACGTCGGAGTAGTCCGTCACATAGTCGGTCTCCGGTTTTCCCTCCAACTGATAGAGGGTCTGGATGACCTGTGCCCGAGTCAGGTTCGCGTCGGGCATAAAGACATAGGGATCGGTGCTGACGCCCACCATGATACCATTTTCCACCACATAGTCCACATACGGATGGTACCAGGCTTCCTTCTTCACGTCGTCATAGTCATGGGTGGGGCAGTCCTCGCCGCCGTCGCAAATGTCAGAATCCGCCTCGGTGATGGTAAACTCCGTGGTGGCCGTGCCGGTATCAAAGACAATGGAAATGGTATGCGCTCCAACGGGCAGGGTTTCCAGGTATTCCGGCTTCAGGGTGATCGTCGTGTTTTCCCCAATGGTGTAGCTGGACGCATCCAGGTCTTTGCCGTCCACCTGCACCTTCTGGAAATCATCAATCGCTCCATTTGCGGTAAAGGAAAGGCCCTCCGTTGTGCCCTTCTGCCAAGTTCCGTTGGCCCCTGCCGTAATCGCCAGTTCATACAGGCTGCCGCTTTCGATGCGGTATGCCTGCACGCC
>CBCTLT010000276.1:0-3279 GCA_965147785.1 uncultured Oscillospiraceae bacterium | reverse complement strand
AGTACCAGCACGATATGCCCCAAAAGCGGCTGGAGGCTGCGCTGGAAGGTGTTGTAGAGGACTGTGTCAACGCCGTGGGGGTGGATGTAAACACCGCCTCCCCGTCCCTGCTGCAGCACGTCGCTGGTCTGACCTCTACCATTGCCAAAAACATTGTGGCCTATCGGGAGGAACACGGCCCCTTTACCAGCCGCCGTCAGCTGCTGAAGGTACCCAAGTTGGGACCCAAGGCCTATGAACAATGTGCCGGTTTTCTGCGGGTGCCGGAGAGTCCAGACATTCTGGACAATACCGCCGTGCATCCCGAGTCCTACCCAGCGGCCAAGGCTTTGCTCTCCATCACCGGCCACAGTCTGGAGGATGTGAAGAATGGCACCCTGGGAGATCTGGCCGCCCAGATTGCCGCCTATGGCGAAGCCCAGGCAGCGGAGGCTGCGGGGATTGGCCTGCCCACTCTGAAAGATGTGGTTGCAGAGCTGATGAAACCGGGCCGGGACATTCGTTCCCAGCTGCCCCAGCCCATTCTCCGTACCGATGTGCTGGAGATCAAGGATCTGGTTCCCGGGATGCAGCTTACCGGCACGGTCCGCAACGTCATTGATTTTGGCGCTTTTGTGGACATCGGTGTTCACCAGGACGGACTGGTCCATATTTCCCAGCTGGCAGACCGGTATGTGAAGCACCCCTCCGAGATTGTCTCCGTAGGGGATGTGGTACAGGTTCGGGTGCTGGAGGTGGACGAAAAAAAGCACCGGATCAGCCTCTCCATGCGCCAATCCGGTTCCTAACCCGCTTTTAAAAGAATCATGCCGTCGGAGGGCATTGCCTGCCTCCGACGGCATAATTTTCGTTTATTCCGCTTTGGATTCCACAATTTCCGTGGATTTCTCCGCCGTTTCATCGGCATCTCCGGCAGGTTCTGCCGACCCATCCTCCGGCAGGGATTCTTCCGTTTCCTCTGGCGGTTCTACGGCTTCCGACTCCAAATCGGTCTCTCCATCCTCTGTGGAGGTTCTGTCCTCCTCCGACGTTTCCTCGGCTTCCACATGCTCTTCCGTCGCTTCCACCGTCTCTTCGGTCAGAATGGTCTGGTCCTGTTCTGCTGCAGCGCGGGCCACCACGTTTACATAGAGGTCCTCCGGCTCATGCTCCTTGAACACCCGATTGTAGAACAGGAACACCACCGCAAACACCACGCAGATCCCAGCCACCAATTGGCTGACCCGGAGGTTGGTACCGGCAATGTAGAGGCTGTCCGTCCGCAATCCCTCGATGAATACCCGGCCCAGTCCGTACCAGCCCAGATACATCACGAAAATCTGTCCGTCATACTTCCGGCGTTTGGACAGGAAGTGGAGGATCACCAGCCCCAGGACGTTCCACAGGGACTCGTAAAGGAAGGTGGGATGTACATAGACAGTGGTACCAGACGCATCCGTCAGGCCCATCCGCAGGAAGAAATCCGTCTCTCCTCCGTGGGCCTCCCGGTTGATGAAGTTGCCCCAGCGTCCCACGGCCTGACCGATCAGCAGTCCCAGGCCGCCGATGTCCAGCATGGCAGAGGTCCGAATCTTCTTCACCTTGGTAAACACTACCACAGCAAGCACAGCGCCGATAACGCCGCCGTAAATGGCCAGACCGCCCTCCCAGATGTAAAGAACCCGAATGGGGTTATCCCGATAGATGTCCCAGGCAAACAGGCAGTAGTAGGCCCGGGCAAAGACGATGGCCGTAGGCACGGCACAGATCAGCATATCAATGATATTGTCCTGGGTCAGGCCGAACTGACGGCTTCTTTTGAGGGCATAGGCCACCGCCAGCAAAAAGCCCACGGCGATGATGATACCATACCAATAAAAGTCCTTTCCCCCGATGGAAAAGGCCACCCGGGAGGGGTTGAAACTCAACCCCAGGCCGGGAAACGAGATTTCCTGAAACATAGTCTATTACTGCTCCTTCCCTTTTGGATCAATGATGGATATAACCGCCTGCTCTGGAGTAATCCGCGTCTGGATGAACCGCTGTACATCCTGGCTTGTCATAGACGCGTAGAGGTCCGGAAATGCAAAATAGTCACAGCCGTCGAATTGACTCATGGCCAGCCGATAGCACAGGCCGTCAAAGGAATCCAGTCCCCGGATTCTACGGCCCAGGGCAGCCCGTTGGAGCCGCCGGAACAGGTCCTCATCCACTCCCTGTTCCGCAATCCGCTGGGCTTCCTGAAGGATGGCCTCCAAAACTGCCTCCGGGTCCTCGCTGTCACCCGACATGGATACGTTGGGCATCCCCTTCAGGATTTCATACCCCACGGCAAAGCCGGAATCGATTAGCCCCTGCTCGTAGAGCCGCCGGTACAGAGGGGAAGATTCTCCGCAAAGCACCTCCGCCGCCAGATCTCCCAGAAGCTCCTGCCGAAGCCGTTCCTGTCCCTCCGGTACCGGGGGGCATTTGAAGCCGATGGCAAACATAGGCATGGCTACCTCCATGGCCTGACGGATTCTGCCTTGGGCTGGGGACAGAGGCTCCTCCGGTCCGTAGTCCCGGGCGGATACGCCCCCGGGTTCCCGTGGCAGCACTTCCAGGGCCATTTTCCGGACCTCCTCCGGGTCCACATCCCCTGCCACGCACAGCATCATATTGGAAGGATCATAGAAGGCCCGATGGCAGTCATAGAGCATCTTCGGCATGATTTCTGCAATGCTCTCCACCGTTCCCGCAATATTTACCCGGAGGGGATGATGGCGATACATGGCCCGGAACAGATTTTCTCCCAATCGGGAGGCTGGACTGTCCTCATACATTCTGATCTCCTGGCCGATGATCCCCCGCTCCTTGTCTACACTTTCCTGGGTGAAATAGGGCTGGGAGACAAAGGACAGCAGCAGCCGCAGATTGTCCGCAAAGGCCTCGGTACACTCGAAATAATAGGCCGTCATATGATAGCTGGTAAATGCATTGGGACTGGCTCCCGTGGCGGACATAAGCTGAAGGGCGTTGCCGTCTTTCATGTCAAACATTTTGTGTTCGAGATAATGGGCTACACCGTCGGCAGACACCATGGCTTTCCCCTCCAGGGTGAACTTCGTGTCGATGGAGCCGTAGTTTGTGGCAAAAAACGCGTATTTCTTGGCAAATCCCGGCTTGGGGATCACACATATGGTCAGACCGTTGGGCAGAAGATCCCGATAGACCGTCTGCTCCAGGTGCCCATAGACCTGCTTCTCCATTAGCCTTCTCCTTTCAGGAAAAATACCGTATCCAGACGCAGCTTCCTGGCCG
>CBCTLT010000275.1:0-3279 GCA_965147785.1 uncultured Oscillospiraceae bacterium | reverse complement strand
TCAGGGGGAAGTGCCGGATACATATATTCGGAAACAGACACTGGCCAACTGCGAGCGCTATATCACCCAGGAACTCAAGGAGCTGGAGTCCACGATCTTGGGGGCCAAGGACCGGATCACCGCCCTGGAATACGAGGTGTTTACCCGGCTGCGGACCTATGTGGCGGAGCATGCGCCCCGGATCCAGGCCACCTGTAACGTGGTAGCGTCGGTGGATGTGCTCTGCTCCCTGGCTCAGGTGGCCACAGATTACGGCTATGTCCAGCCGGAAGTGGATCTCTCCGATGAGATCCAGATCACCGATGGACGGCATCCGGTGGTGGAGCGAATGCTGAAGGATTCTCTGTTCGTGCCCAACGATACCTGCCTGGGGACGGCGGACTGCCGGGTGGCCATTATTACCGGGCCCAATATGGCGGGAAAATCCACCTATATGCGCCAGGTGGCCCTAATGGTGCTCATGGCTCAGATCGGCTCCTTTGTGCCGGCGAAATCCGCCCATATTGGAATCTGCGACCGGGTGTTTACCAGAATCGGTGCATCGGATGATCTGGCGGCTGGCCAGTCCACCTTTATGGTGGAGATGACGGAGGTCTCGGAGATTCTCCAGCATGCTACCGCCCGGAGTCTGCTGATCCTGGATGAGATCGGCCGAGGCACTTCCACCTTTGACGGCATGGCCATCGCCCGGGCGGTGCTGGAATACTGTGCCAGCACCAAAAAGCTGGGGGCCAAGGTGCTCTTTGCCACCCACTACCATGAGCTGACGGCCATGGAAGGGGAAATTGCCGGCCTCCGAAATTACAATATTGCCGTGAAAAAGCGGGGGGAAGAGGTGATCTTTCTCCGGAAGATCATCCCCGGAGCTGCGGACGACAGCTTCGGCATCGAGGTGGCACGACTGGCCGGAATCCCGGACCGGGTGGTTTCCCGGGCACGGCAGATTCTCAAGGAACTGGAGAGTGGAAGCTCCAACATGACGCCGGTGGTTCACGCCCAGGAACCGGAGGATCAGGTCAGCTTCCTGGATGTGGGGGGCAGCCAAATCGCCCAGAAGCTCCGGGACATCACCATTGAGACGCTGACGCCCATTGAGGCGCTGAACATTTTGTTTGAACTGAAGAAAATGGCGGAGGACGTCTGATATGAAAAAGCCCTTTTCGGTGCAGCTGCGCCGGTATGAGATTATCGGCGGATTGATCTGGTTGGCTGTCTACCTGTTCCTGATGAGCGATCTGTTGCAGCTGCTGATGCAGGCAGCAGGAATCCGGATAGATCTGCTGACCCTGAACAAGGTCTACTTTGTGGGATGCTTTTTGATTACCGTCGTGCTGTTCCGGAGATTCTTGTCCTACTCGCTGCCGGAGGTGGCGGACCGTCCTCTGCGGGTCCTCTGCGGTATCCTGGTGGGATACGGAATCTATGCCGCCTGCCAAGGCACCCTGGCCATGGTTTACGGCTATTTTGTGCCCAATTTGCAGACCCCCAACGACGACAGCGTGCGGGCCATTGCCCAGAGCAGCTACTCCACCATGGCGGTGGCGGCCATTCTTTTGGCGCCCATCACCGAGGAAACGCTGCTGCGGGGACTGGTGTTTGGAGGACTGCGGCAGAAAAACAGGATTGTGGCCTATGTGCTGACGGCCCTGCTGTTTTCGGGAATGCATGTGATGAACTGTGTGCTCCAGATGGATTTGGTGAGCATTCTCCTGAATCTGCTGCTGTATATGCTGCCCAGTGTGGCGCTGTGCGCCTGCTATGAATATGCGGGGACCATCTGGGCGCCCATTTTCCTGCATATGATCATCAACGCCCTGTCCATGTGGGCCATTGGCCAGGGCCTGTAAACAAAGCCACATCTCCTTCCACGAGAAACGGGGGAATGACTATGGGAAAAATACATAAGCTCTCTCCGGCGTTGGCGGACATGATCGCTGCCGGAGAGGTGGTGGAGCGGCCAGCCTCCGTCATCAAGGAACTGGTAGAAAACTCTATTGACGCCGGAGCCACGCAGATTATTGTGGAGATCAAAAACGGCGGTATCACGTTTATGCGGGTGACGGATAACGGCAGCGGCATCCGAGCCGAGGATGCACCCACTGCATTTTTGCGCCATGCTACATCGAAAATATCCAAGGCAGAAGATTTAAACGGCATCGTGACGATGGGATTCCGAGGCGAGGCCTTGGCAGCCATCAGCGCGGTGAGTCGGATCGACCTTTTGACGAAGGCCCAGGAAGAGGAGACCGGAACGGCCGTCCATCTGGAGGCAGGCAATGTGATGGATATTGCCCCTGCGGGCTGCCCCCAGGGAACGACGATGATCGTAAGAGACCTGTTTTACAATACCCCTGCCCGGATGAAGTTCCTCAAGCGGGACAGTGTGGAGGGCAGCTATATTGCCGGTGCGGTGCAGCGGCAGGCTTTGAGTCATCCGGAGGTGGCCTTCCGGTTTATTCGGGATGGAAAGCCGGAATTCTCTACCCCAGGGGACGGGAAATTGCTGTCTGTGATCTATGCGGTCATGGGCCGACAGACTGCAAAGGAGATGACGGAGGTCCAGGGGAGCTCTCAGGGGGTCACGGTCCGGGGATATGTGGGAAAACCCACGGCGAACCGGGGCAGCCGCAGCTATCAGCACTTCTTTGTCAACGGACGCTATGTAAAGTCCAAAATGATGGCGGCGGCGCTGGAAGAGGCCTACAAGAATCAGATCATGGTGGGGCGGTTCCCCATCTGCGTGCTGCATATTTTCGTGGCCCCTGAAGTGGTGGATGTGAATGTCCATCCAGCCAAGACGGAGGTGAAATTTCTCCGGGAAGGGGATGTGTTCGACGCCATCCACTATACGGTGCTGGGGGCCCTGAGCCGGACGCCGGATCGACCGGAGATGACGCTGCCTAAGGTGGAAAAAACGCCTCAGAGGGAGTTCTTCCAGACCATGGACGCCCAAACCTTCCGAAATACCCAGGAGACATCCAAACTGGGGCCGTTGGACAGAGCTGCCACAAAAGCTTTTTTGGAGACCCTATCCCAGCGAGCTGAACGGACTGACGCCGGAACTGGTGTTCGGGACAGTGTGCGGCTGGCGCCTACACCCTCCGGAATTGCATCTGTGCCCCCCACTACGCTTGGGACACCGACACGCAGGCAGATACAGGAATTTGCTGTACCTGCGCCAGCGTCGCCGGGTTCCACCGTGCGTTCTGCACAGCGGCCAAAACCCGTGGAAGCTACGGAACAGATACCAGAAACGGAGGAGCAAATCCAGGTGGATTT
>CBCTLT010000274.1:0-3281 GCA_965147785.1 uncultured Oscillospiraceae bacterium | reverse complement strand
GGCTATGGCTTTCTATGCCTGCCGCGAAGCATCACGCAGCGGCTGGCAGACGCAAAGCGAGTTTTCGATGAAGCGGATGCATGGCTTGATCTGTGGTGTCATACCACCTATGAGGACTATGGGAACGCCTTCTCGTTTCTTGCACCTGTCGTGCAATACGGTAGATTCGGGAGCGCCCTGACTTTGGAAACGCTGGGAGAGCGTTGGGGCTGGGAGAAAACAAAGGTATGGAGGTTCTTCAAAAAGCATGGGGATGTCTTTTCTCTGTACCGGCTGCCCAGTTCCTATGGCTGTCTCGTGTTTAACGCTGCCTATCCAACCGGGGCTGGTATTCAGCTTCCGGAGCAGGAGATGGTTATGCGTATTTTGCGTGAAATACTTATTTGCTCAACTTACAAGTACAAGGGCAACAGTGAGAACTTACGTGTAAACCACATGGTTGCATGGTATAGCAAAACGGTCATTTCGTCTCAGCAGTTGCAGTCTGCCCCTGAGATTTCAGAATGCCGCGTTGCGCTTTCTGCCCCCATAACGCGTGCGTATCTTTCTCATGGTTGGAACTGTAAGCATTGTAGGAACTACCATTATGCCTGTCCGGGTATGTTAACGGGAACACCCTGTTTTTTCCGTCCTGGGTACGAAATCAGAGGGCCGTGTACACAAGTCGAAAATCACGAATACAACAGCAAGGAGATTTTGCTATGAAAAGTAAAAAGCCGTCATTATACGATGCACAGGAGGAGCAGATTCAGCTGCAATCCGCCTCCTTTGTAGATTTCCTGACAAGGAAAGGCGTCCTTGAAGATCATAACATCGACAACGAGCGTGTTCGGAAGGCTAAAAAAGATACCGCACAGAGAGCGTATCACAATACCGAGGTTTTGCTGAGCCAGTATCGCCTGATTATCTGGGTATTGGAGTGCATTCCCGGAGAATTATCCGACGAGCTGGAAGTTCCTGTGCATGACATCGACGCTCTGGCGGAGAAAATCGATATCCAGACCTCCCTCGAAAACGCACGAATTGAAAGCCGGGTAAATGCCATGATGAAGACCCGATATCTGGTAGATCGCATCCATGAGGCTCTTGCAGTTATCCGGAAGAAACCCGGCAACGGAGAAGACCTGTACTCCGTCCTCTATACGACATATCTTGACCCTGTTGAGAGAAAGCATGAAGAAATTCTCAGAGAACTCCGCATGACGTCAAGAACCTATTACCGCTTACGGAGGGAAGCCATCACAATCATGTCCATCCGGCTGTGGTCTGCCCCCTCCGGGGAAACTGCCTCGTGGCTTGAAGTCCTCACCATCCTTGAAGAGATGTAAAAGGCGGGATGACGAATGGGATGAAACATATGGAAACATTTTGGCAGGTCTTTGCTGATGACTAGAGAATGGCGATGTGATATAATCTTATCGTCCAAAGTGGACGAAACGATCAGGCACTGTTTTGAGAGCTGATTCTGGCTCCTCAGAATGGTGCCTTTTGTCGTTTCATCACCAAGAAAGGAGGAAGTAGCACATGGTTAAACAGATTACCAGAGGCAAAGACATCGCCCGAAACACCTACTGGTCCGCAGTTGGTATGGCCGCGGCCACCATGCTGGCAGTCCAGCCCGTTTTCGCAGACACCATCTGGGATCGTTTCTCTACGATCCTGAAGGATGTTTACGGTCAGGTCGTTGCCATCAGCACCATCGTTGCCGTTACAGTCGCAGCCATTGCACTGCTGATCCGCATGATTTCCCGCAATCAGCGAGCAGTTGAAGAAGCTACCAGCTGGCTGAAGCGCATCGTCGTGACATGGATCATCCTGAACTCTCTGGGCTTCGTTGTAGCCTACCTGCAGCCCTTGATTCAGGGCGGCAGTTACTCTGGCTAAGCGAGGCATAGGGAATATCCAGACTTACCGAGGAGGTGATACCCATATTAGACTGGATATTCGAGGGTATCGTCAATTGGGTGGCAAGTATCGTTTCCCAGCTGTTTGACGCGGTATCCGGGCTGTTCCTTGAAGCGCTCGGTACCGATATGACAGCGATGGAAGAATACTTCCCATTCGTCACCAAAGCCTACGATGTCATGCAGGTAACAGCATGGGCAATCTTAATTCTGATTACCATATGGCAGCTGTTTCGTGCATTCGGAGGCCCTATTACAGAAGCTGAGAACCCTTGGCATCTGCTGATCCGGAGTTCTGTCTACGGCCTTCTGATTGGCTACGCCAAACCCATTTTCTCCCTGTGCCTGAACATTGCGCGAGCGCCCTATACAACCCTTATGGAATTATCCATGGCCGCAGAGGATTTCACCTTTGCGGGCGTGGAGCAAGCCCTCACCAATGGCCTGTTGACAATTGTGTCAGCTGCAACTGTTGTAGGCCTGATCCTGATCCTCATTCTGGAGATTTCTCTGGGATGGAACTACTTCAAGCTCCTGCTGGAAACCGTAGAGCGGTACATCGTTGTTGGTGTGCTATGTTATACCTCGCCTCTCGCCTTTTCTATGGGCGGCTCCAAAACCACGAACACCGTGTTCAAGTCATGGTGCAGGATGGTTGGTTCCCAACTACTGCTCCTTGTCATGAACGTCTGGTTTCTTCGTGGGTTTGCCTCGTCCATGGGTCAGTTCATCGCAAACGGCGGCGCATTGACCACCGGTAAAGGGAGCATCTTTCTGTGGATGTTCTGCGCACTGGCTTATCTGAAGTGCGCCCAGCGATTCGACAGCTATCTGGCCTCCATCGGCCTGAATGTGGCGCAGACCGGATCCAGCATGGGTATGGAACTGATGATGGCCGCAAGAGTCATCTCCGGGGCAGGCAGCAGTGTTCGTAGCGCGGGCAGTGTCTTTGGTCGGGGCGGAAATGCAGCTGCTACCGGAACCGGTGCTGCCGCAAATGGCTTTGCCTCTGGTTTCGCTTCCAGATTCAGCCCCAACTCCTATGTCCGTGATGCCGTTGTAGATGGCGGCTCCCGCATGGGCTTCAATGGCGGCGCCGGATTCGTTGGCCGTGCCTTCGGCGGCATTGCTGCCCGGAATGGCGCTACCCTGAATGGGGACTCCATTTCCTCTGTAGCGGCCAGAGCGCCCAGCACTTCCGGTACGATTGCCGGTGATATAGCGGATCGGAGCCTTGGCAACTATATGCCCCAGATGCAGGGATAAGTTTATTATATCACACTCGGCAGTATTTGGCACTTTTTTCTGTGCGGTATTGCCTTAATTTTATGGAGGTATATCACAATGAAACCTAAAAACAAACGAAAGGGAATAGAC
>CBCTLT010000273.1:0-3282 GCA_965147785.1 uncultured Oscillospiraceae bacterium | reverse complement strand
TATAACCCACCAGGGCAAATTGGAAGTTATCCGCATTGACGATAAAGTCCGTAAACTGGGGATCGCCGTTCTCGTCATATTCAAAGGCTTCACCCTCGATGCCGTAGTTCGCCAGCAGAATGCCGTCATCAGAGAAGAAGTAATCCAGCCACTGGCAGGCTAACTCAGGATTATCGCAGCTTGTAGACACAGAGATATTGCTTGCGGAAGCATCCGTTCCGGAATCTGCACCAAAGTGGTTAATGCCATCCGTATATTCAGGATCATAGGGCTCCGGAATTCCGGAAATAGCAAATCCTTCCTCTCCCCGGGCTTCATAAGTACCAATAAAGTTGCCCTGGGCATACCAGATTCCGGCTTCTCCAGAGAGAATCTGAGAATCGGTATTGTTCTGAGAGTTATCCGAAGAGGCCGTGATGAAATCCGGGGAAATCAGACCTTCCTCATACCACTTTGCCAGCATCTTGAGATACTCCTTATAGGAATCATCCACATAGCCATTGCGGATCTCTCCATCCACGACATACATATTATCTACTTCTGCACCAGTGGAGGATTCCGCTGCACCGATGGTTCCGTAGCCGCCTACCAGCATACCGTCAGAACCCTGGGTCACGCCGGAGAGCAGCAGGGCGGAGGAGCAATCATATTCGTTCTTGAAGGCCAGCAGAGTCTCCTCCCAGTCGTCATATGTTTCAGGCGTGTCCAGATTCAGTGCATCCAGCCAGTCCTGACGGATCTGGGCGCCGTTGGTGGGGCAGTAGTCATCTGCGATAGTGGCAATCTGAGGCAGCTGTCCCTCGGTGTTATAGGCACTAAGCTTAGCAGCCCGATTGTTGGGATCATTGAGAATGGTCATGTAGTTGCCCATATACTCCTCGGCATACTCAGCAAGATCAATAATGACCTCATCCTCAATGGCAGCGGAGGAGGAGCCGTAGAGCTGCACAGCACCGGAGATCAAATCCTGATATTCTCCGGAAGCACACATCAGGGAGAACAGTTCTGCAGACGTGGTCATGGAGACCTCTGTAAACTCAATGTGTACACCAGTAGCTTCTTCAGCTGCAGCAAAGGTAGAAAACTCGGAATAAGAGTTCAGGCCGATCATGCTAAGAAAACCAGGGAACTCACACCACATGGTCAGCGTCTCTGCACCGGGGTCACAGAGCGGATACTCCGCCCAGGTTCCCTCATAGGTGTAATCCCCTGCAGCCACAGATTCCTCTGCAGCAGAACCAGAAACTTCCTGACTGGAGCCAGTCGCTTCCGACTCCTCCTGTTCCTGTACCTCCGTCTGTGCTTCTTCCTTGGAAGACGCTTCGGAGGAAGTGGTGGCAGATGCGGTGGACTCATTTCCGCAGCCTGCCATGAGCCCCATCAGCATGGCCAACGCCAGCATCAAGGAAAATACTTTTTTCATGGTTTACCTCCTAAAGTTGATATTCCCAAATAGGGACATTTGTTATTATATCAAACTACTTTGAAAAGTAAATATCTTTCATAAAATTTCCTACATTTTTCACCCTATTCCAAGAAAAATGTGACAATTGTAATATTTTTTTAACAATTATATTGATATTTTGTTTGTTTAGACACATTTTGTCTTTCTCATAGTTTTTCTTGCAGCAGCTCTGGATTCATGGTATGATGGCCTTAGTAATAAAGGATAGGAGAAGGTTATGGCTACACCGCTTTTTGACGCGCTCCATGCCCTAAATGCAGCCGCACCGCTTCGACTTCATATGCCAGGACACAAGGGCAAAATGCCCGGTACCTTTCAGGAGATATCCGCCATTGACTTTACAGAAATTGACCCTACAGGTAATCTCTATGAGGGCACTGGACCCATTCGAAAAGCGGAACGCTGTTACGCAGAAACTGTGGGTGCAAGAGATGCTCTTTTTTTTACCTGTGGTTCCACCCAGGGGATTCAGACCATGCTTGCTGCAGCGGTGGGCATGGGCGGAACACTGATTCTGGACCGCGGCTGCCACAAAAGCGCCTATCACAGCATGGCCCTGTTGGATATTGCTCCGGTATATCTACAGGGTCCGCCTTTGGGGAATACCGGCTTATCCGCACCCATCTCTGAAACCATGCTGGAACAGACGATTTTGCTCCATCCGGAAGCAAGTGCCGTCCTGTTGACCACCCCCAGCTACTATGGTATTGTCACACCCCTGTCAGATTTGGCAGCGCTTTGCCACCGGCATGGCAAATATCTCTTGGTGGACCAGGCTCATGGCGCCCATTTTCCCTTTGTGGGTGTTCCTTCCGCTATTCAGGAAGGAGCAGATCTCAGTGTAGTATCAACCCATAAAACCTTACCGGCTATGGGCTCTTCCGCCGTGCTCACCTTGGGCGAGACTGCACCGTGGACCGTGGAAGAGCTAAAATCTCTTTCTGCACTTTTTGCCACCACGTCTCCCAGTTATCCCATATTGGCTTCCATCGATTATGCCCGAGAACTGATGCTGGGAGCCTACGGTACCGCTTATCACAGTATGGCGGAGCTGGTCCAGACCTATCGGGAGAAAATCAACAGAGAAACCCCATTTCTGGCCCTTTCCCCCAAAAATGGACTTTCCCTGGATCCCTGCCGCTTGACCATTGACACCGCCGTTGGCGGAATTTCCGGCCACGACGCTGACAATTTTCTTCAGCAGCAGCAGATCTATGTGGAGATGGCGGACGAACGGTATCTGGTGGCAATCCTCACCTGCTGCGACACCCCGGAAGATCTGGCGCGTTTTTTTTCCGCACTGGGTACTCTTCCCCGAAAAATTGCTCCCTTGTGTTGGGATCTGGCCCTTCCTCCGGCACCAATTATTCGGCAATCCATCCGCAGTGGGCTCTTTGGTCCAAAGATAAGACTTCCGCTCAAAGCGGCTGTCGGCAGAATCTGCGCTCAAATCATCGCACCCTATCCTCCTGGCGTCCCAATTCTTGCACCTGGAGAGGAAATTACTGAAAAACATATAGCCTATTTACAAAAAAAGAGTTATAATATAGACAAAGATATTGAGGTGACCGATGACGCACCATATCAATAAAAAAGGAGGCAATATCCATGAAACTGCTTTTTGCCATTGTTGACCGTGAAGACGCCAATACTGTTGTTCGCAATCTCAGCCACCGCGGCTTTTCCTCCACCAAACTGGCCACCACCGGTGGATTTCTCCTCTCCAACAATATTACGCTTTTGGTAGGCGTGGAGGATAAAATGGTCCAGACTGTTATCGATATTATTAAGGAGTATTCCCACAGCCGGAAGCAGGT
>CBCTLT010000272.1:0-3295 GCA_965147785.1 uncultured Oscillospiraceae bacterium | reverse complement strand
GTCCTGATTCAAATAGGTGTCGAGACCTTTGGGAAGCAGGGAGAGCCGTTCCTTAAAACCTGCCTGTTCCAGGCACTGCCGGGCTTTGTCGCGATCATAATTTCGGCTGGAGGCCACGTTTTCGCCCAAGGTAAAGGACAGCAGCTGAAAGTCTTGGAATACCACGGAAAACAGGGACATATACTCGTCATAATCGTACTTTTGAATGTTGATGCCGTTCAGGAGAATTTCCCCTTCCGTGGGATCGTACAAGCGGCATAGAAGCTTGATCATGGTGGATTTTCCGCTGCCGTTTCTGCCGACTACCGCCAGCTTTGTGCCCAGCTTGAAACGAAAATTCAAATGCTTCAGGGCATCGGTATCGCTGCCGGGATAGCGAAAGGATACATCCCGAAATTCGATCTCAAATTCATTGTCGTCCCGTTTTTCCACAGGGATGGTTCCCATATATTTTTTGTTTTGGATGTCCAGAAAGGAATAGGTCAACTCCAGATATTTTGTGTTCCGCAAAAGCGTGGTTAGACTGACCGACAGCTTCCGCACAGAAGCGGAAAATTGTCCAATAGCGCCCACATACTGCACCACAAAACCCATGGGGAATGCACCGCCAAGGGCCTTCAAGGCCACATAGATATAGCAGAGCCCATAGCAAATGCTTTCAGACAGTTGACTGATACCCTCGCATCTTGCCCGGATTCTGGCGGTGGCTGTCTCAGCCTCCCAGTCCTCCTTCCGGTGCCGTTCCAGTGCAGCAGAGATTCCACGATGCAACCCATAGAGCCGTATGTCCATCCCTGCTTTGATCAAGTCCGGGAGGCGGAAACCATAATAGACCCAGACCCGGTTCCCCTTTTTGATATGTTCCATGGCGGTCATTCCGAACAGACATTCTGTGGAAATGTCCGCCATCCGGATCGCAATCAAAGCTGATGTAACAATCAGCCCCAGAAGCACGATAAAGCACAGCGGAGAATTCAGCCATTGCATGGAATATTCAGGGCTAACGCTGCTGAGAAAGAGGGAGACAGTCATGGCCACCGATGCAAGAATACCTGTGAAAGCAGAGAAGATTTCGTTGATTTCCCACAAAGGGCGGTTTAGACCAAAGTTGTTATAGTTGTCGTTTTGGTCGATTTGGGAGCGAAGCTCATGGACTTTGGCGTCTTCCACGTCCTCAAAATCCATGGACAACATTTTCTCGGCGTACAGATGCTCGGTCCTGTGCCAAAAGGTGAGCTGGTTTGCGTTCTTCCAATGCTCTGCCGTACTGGTGAGCAGCCGGATCAAAAAACCGGTGCAGACAGCGCAGACCGCCCAGAACGCCAGCTTTTCCAAACGGCATTCCCCGGATAGTTCGCTGAGCAAACGTGCAGAAAACCAGATGGTGGCAAAGGGACTGAGGGTGCTGACGATGCCGTAACATACATTGCTGAGAAAGTACTTGCGGTTAATCTTCCACTGAATATTCAAGGCTCTACGGGTGAGTGCAATGCATTTTCTTATGCCCATAGGTGTCTTATTTGTCATGGTCAGCACCTTCTTCCTGCTGTTCTTTATAGTAGTGGCTTTGAATGGAGAACAGATCATAATACTTGCCATGCAGGGTCAAAAGCTCTGCATGGGAACCTTCTTCCACAATGTTTCCGTTTTCCAGATATAAAATCCGGTCACAGAACCGTGTGCTGGACAGCCGGTGGGAGATATACACAGAGGTCCGTTCCTGGGTCATCTCATGATATTTCTGGTACATCTGATGCTCCGCAATGGGGTCCAGGGCTGCGGTGGGTTCGTCCAGAATGACCATGGGCGCTTTTTTATACAGGGCCCGGGCAAGGATCAGCCGCTGGGTCTCCCCGCCGGACAGCTCCACAGCATCCTCATTGACGTCACGAACCAGCAGGGAATGGACGCCCTGGGGCAGGGCCTGGATCTTCTCGGTCAGATCCGCAAGGGCAAGACATTCCCAGACCCGGTCAAAATCGGTGTTCTCAAGGGTATCGCAGGAAATCGTCTCCGCAATGGTCAGAGGTGGAAGATAAAAGTCCTGAAACACCACAGAAAACAGCCTGTAGTATTCCCCACGGTCAAAGTCTTTCACGTTGATTCCGTTGCAGAAAACTGAGCCGTCTGTGGGGTCCAGCAGTCCGCAGATCAGTTTCACCAGCGTGGTTTTACCAGCGCCATTTAAACCGACGATGGCCAGCTTTTCACCGGGATGGATCGTCAGATTGAGGTGGGAGATGGTGTCACTTTCGGCGCCAGGGTAGCGGTAACTGACATCCTGCAATGTGATTTCCATAGGATGGTTGAAATGGGCCTGGGCGGTTTCTCCACTGCCGTGACGGAACACATCCGGGTGTTCCAGCATGGCACGGAAATCACAGATCTGATTGCTGTAACGGGACAGCATGCTGAGCTGATTGGCGGCATCCAAAACCCATGTAGAGAATCCGGCAATGGCCGCAAAGTACAGCACAAAGTCCGATGCGAGAATTTGGCCCTGCAATACCAAAAAAATCAGGTATGCATAGGCGATTCCCTCCCGGCACAGGGTTAGAATACTGTCCAGAAGATCCACCCGCCATAGGGGCGTTTCGTGCCGCATCTGCCAGTCTTCGCACAGCCGGATATGGATGTCAAAAATCTCCCGGAACCAGTTTCCCATGGAGAAAATACGAATATCCTTTCCGTAATGATAATCTCCCGATTTGTCGTTGAGGTAATAGGGCTTCGAGGCGTATTTTACCCATTCATCCGTATCCGCGTGGCGCCGACGCATGATTCTCTCTCGAACAAAGAAAGAGATCACTGCGCATCCAGCCGCCAGCAGTGCGATCCACCAACCAACCTGAAAGAGAATTGCGGCATAGGTGAAGATGCCCAGTCCGCTGGTCAGGACCTTGATAAGGGCCGGCCAAATTGCCTCCAAGGCAGAGCTGTTGTTCTCTGTAGGCTCATAGGCTTTTTTCTTGATCTCCTGATAGGTAGCGGTGTCGAATTGCTGATAGTCTACGGTCAGCGCTCTCACATAGATCGGAAAGCTGAAACGGCATCGGGTCAGCACTTTGTGAAGCTCGATATGTCCGCTGCTCCAAGCCTGAAGGCTGTTGGCCAGTGCCATGCCGCCTGACAGGAGCAGAATGGTAATCAGAAGGGTACTGACCGGAACATGCTGCTCCAGGTCGGCCAATACTGCCTTTGGAAGAAACATCAGCCCCAAGGCGAAGAGCAGTGTTGAGAGAATGTGGATCCCCATGCACAGCAGGAAGAATGGATCCCAGGCCCAAACGTGTTT
>CBCTLT010000271.1:0-3319 GCA_965147785.1 uncultured Oscillospiraceae bacterium | reverse complement strand
TCTTGCTCAGGGAACAGTAGTTCTCCGTTCCACAGTGGTGGGCACACTGATTTACCGTGCATTCGATGGCACGGTTGGCAGTACAATTGCAGTTCATGTTTCTTCCTCCTTCTCTTGTAGTAGCAATAGTATGCCCGAAAAGAAGGCGTTTATGAAATGGACCCGGCGAATTTTCGCCGGGTCCATAGCCATTATTCCTGCCAGTTATGGTACACGTTCTGAACGTCGTCGTCATTTTCCATGGCGTCCAGCATTTTCTGCATATTTTTGATATCCTCTTCCTTTTCCAGGGTCTGATAGTTCTGGGGCACCATCTCCACCTGGGCAGAAGCAAAGGTGTATTTATCCTGCAGAGCCGCGGTGACGGCGTTAAAATCATCGGGATCAGTGTAGATGATATGGACGTTGTCATCCTTGGTATAGTCCGCAGCGCCGGCATCCAGAGCATCCATCATCACGGTGTCCTCGTCCAGCTCTTCGTCCTCGTCGTCAATGACAATGACACCCTTTTTGTCAAAGCTCCAGCTGACACAGCCGCTGGCGCCCAAATTTCCACCAAATTTATCAAAATAATGGCGCATATTGGATGCAGTACGGTTCCGGCTGTCAGTCATGGTCTCCACAATTACCGCCACACCGCTGGGACCGTAACCCTCATAGGTGATGGACTCGTAGTTATCCGCGTTGCCGGAGCCCAGTGCCTTGTCAATGGTGCGCTTGATGTTGTCGTTGGGCATATTGGCCGCCTTGGCCTTGACAATAACAGCAGCCAGGCGGGAGTTATTGTTGGGATCGCCGCTGCCCCCCTCTTTCACCGCCACAATGATCTCTCTGGCGATCTTGGTAAAGGCGGCAGAACGCTTGGCATCGGCCGCACCCTTGGTTTTCTGAATATTATGCCATTTGGAATGACCTGACATATCTTTCCATCCCTTCGTGAGAATAATATATAGTGAACTAAATTAGTTTAACATAAAATGACGGGTTTCTCAACCCCCTATTTCCCATAGAGTGGACTCTCCACCGTCAAAGATAATACTGATCCGGCTGGGGCAAACGGCCACTAATTTGAACCGTCAGTTGTGGAAACGCCTTCCGCAGCTTTTCCGCCAGCTTGGCAACAATGGGATTCTCCGTGGGATAATGGCCCGCGTCGATAAGATTGATTCCGCAGCCCAGGGCGTCGATAAAATAAATGTATTTCACATCCCCGGTGAGGAAGGTATCACATCCGGCCCGGACCGCGTCCTCCAGATATTCTCCGCAGGAGCCGCAGCCCAAGGCAACACGCTGGACCGGTTTGCCGCTGTCGCAATAGCGCAGGCCGTTGGCCTTTAACTTGTCCTTGGCCAGCGCCAAAAATTCCGAAAGGACCATGGGCTCATCCAACTGGCAGATATGTCCGATCCGTCCCTCTGCCAGATGCTCCACCGGCGTCAGTCCCAGGGTCTCGGCCAGGGTATCGTCCACCCCGTCCTCCGCCTCGTCCAGATTGGTATGCATACAGATGGCGGCAATCCGATTTTCGATCAGCTCCAAAACCTTTTCCTGCTGAAACACCCGGTCCGTCACATGGCGGTGGGTATCCCAGATCACCGGATGGTGGGAGACAATGAGCTCCGCACCCTGTTCCGCAGCCTCACGAATCACCGGTAGGGTGATGTCCAGAGCCACCAGGATTTTGCTAACCTCCGCGTCTCCGCGGCCCACCAGATGGCCCACGTTGTCCCAGGATTCCTTTCCCTCCTCCGGCGCCACTGTCCAGAGGTATTCCAGAATATCAGATACGGATGCCATACTGTTCCTCCATTTCCGTCAATTCCGTCCATGCTGCCTCATAATAATCCAGCACAGCCTGCTCCTTTTGTTTTGCCCGGCGAAGTCCCTCCACGGACTGCCTCACGCTGTCCTTGACCCGTCGAAAATAATCTGGCAGCAGCGGATCACCGCTGGCAAGAAGCCAAGGAGGCATATACTGCTGCCCCGGGGTCAGAGGCCTGCCATCTCCAAAATAAACCTCCATGGCAGTATAAATGAATTTTCCATCCCGGGAAAGCTTCTCTTGCCGAATCGAAAATCCCTGCTCTGTCAGCCACTTCCGAAGCTGACTCACTGCGGATTGGGGCTGCAGGATCAGCTGACGGGAACCCTCCCGCACTGTAGGGGCAGCCTTCAAAATTTCAATCATATTGTCGCCGCCCATTCCGGCACAGATCACTGTTCCGATCCGTTCCATGGGCAAAGCCGCAAGGCCGTCAGAAAGGCAAAAGGTGATCTGATCTCCAATTCCAGCTCTGGCGGCATTCCGTTTGGCCGCAGCCAAAGGCATCTCCCGGAGATCCGAGGCATAAACATGGGGGCAAATTCCCTCTTGCAGCAGATAGATGGAAAGATACCCGTGATCCGTTCCCACATCCGCCGCCGTATTTCCCCGCCGAACCAAATCCGCGCAGGATTGCAGCCTTGCACTTAGCTTCATAAGTCCTCCAAAACAAAACACGGGCCGGCAGAAGCCGGCCGTATTTTTTCAGTTATTCTGCAGCAGGCTCCGCAGCCTCGCCCAAAAAGGCATTGAGGGCGCTGAGGAACTCGTCTGCATCCACGCCGTGGACCATGCAGGCCTCCTCCACAGTCTCACCCCGGGAGGAAGGGCAGCCCAGGCAGTGCATCCCGATGGACAAAAACATGGGAGCGGCTTCGGGGGCCACATCCAAAATGGTACCGATGATGGTATCCTTGGTAATCTTAACCATGATAAACCTCCTGATTGTTGTATAGGGTTTCCTTTGCTATTATAGCCGAACATCCTGGTTTTTTCAACAGGAAATACATGCTTTTCGGGCGCACCGCAAAATGCTCTGCGATGCGCCCGTTTGATTTGAAATTAGCCCTTCAGCGCAGCCGCAACCTCGGCAGCCAGATCGGAAACAACCTTTTCGATGCCTTCGCCGGTGGCATAGCGGGTGTAAGCCTTGACCTGGATCTTGCCACCCAGGGACTTGGCTACAGCCGCCACATGCTGCTCAACGGAGACGCCCTTCTCCTTGACAAACTCCATCTGCATGAGGCAGTTCTCCTCATAGTACTTGGCCAGCTTGCCCATGACGATCTTTTCCTTGACCTGCTGGGGCTTGGAAGCCATCTTGGGATCGTTGTCCATCTGCGCCAGCTGGATCTCCTTCTCCTTGTCCAGGGTCTCCTGGGACACGTCGGACTTATCCAGGAACATGGGGTTCATAGCGCAAATCTGCATGGCCACGTCCTTGCCCAGCTCCGTCACAGCCTCAGGCGCAATGCCCTCCACTTCCAGGTTGACCAG
>CBCTLT010000270.1:0-3320 GCA_965147785.1 uncultured Oscillospiraceae bacterium | reverse complement strand
GAAAGCCGTAAACGCTGCTGTATAAAAATCGACTGCCGGTGGGTACATTTTTGAGCACATCCTCCGGCCCGCAGTCGTTGAGCACATTGCAGCGGCCCTTGCCGGTGATCCGCAGCTTTTTGCCCATGTCCCGGTTTCGCTCCAACAGCAGGACCCGCAGACGACGTTCAGCGGCGACACCCGCCGAGAACATCCCGGCAGCGCCGCCGCCCACCACGATCACATCCCATTTAGACGCCATCGTCCACCTTCTCATATACGCCGTACTCATCCCAGATCTTCTCCAGATTGGAGAAGGTGCTGGAGATCTCCGCTTCCTTCTTATAGCTGCAAGCCACAATCAGCGCGTTGACCACACTGAGGGGGGCCACCAGAGAATCCACCAGGGACACCATATCGCTCATGGCAATCAGGGTATGGGTGGCATTTTGCGCGATTGGCGCAGACAGGGAATCCGTCAAAGCAATGACGGTAGCGCCGGAATCATATGCAAATTTCATAGCCTTTACTGTCCGGCTGGAATACCGGGGGAAGCTAATGCCGATCACCACGTCCTCCTTGCCGATCCGAACCATCTGCTCAAACATCTCCGCGTTGGAGGAGGTATGGATATGCTTGACGTTATCGAACATCAGGTTGAAATAAAAGCCCAGGAAGCTGGCAATGGAGGCGGAACTGCGGACCCCCAGAATATAGATGGTCTTAGCTCCAAGGATGGCGTCCACCGCTGCCTGGAAGGCGGACTTGTCCACCTCTTCCAGAGTAGCCCGGATCTTTTCGATGTCGGACTGGAGCACCATGGACAGGATCTCCTGATTGCCGAACCGGTCGTTGGCCACCTCGATCCGCTGCACTGACGTCAGCTTATTCCGAATCATCTCCTGCAAGGCCTTCTGCATGGCAGGATAGCCGTCATAGCCCAACTCCACCGCAAACCGTACCACGGTGGACTCGCTGACGTTGACGGTCTTACCCAGCTTGCTGGCCGTCATAAAAGCCGCCTTGTCGTAAGAATTGATGATATAGTTGGCGATAAGCTTCTGTCCCTTGGAAAAATGGCTCATGCCGTTCTGGATCAATGTCAAAATATCACTGGTCATCTTCACGCCTCCACAAAGGCCCATTTGTCCTCAGGGCCTCTTTCCTTGCAGAGTATATCATACTACACGACACAGCATTTTTGCAAGATGTTTTTTGCAATATTTCAAAAAATTTATGCATTTACAATTCCATCAGAGCCTTTAATTCATTTTCCGTGAGATACCGCCACTGCCCCTTGGGCAGTTCCCCCAGGCTCAGCGGTCCCTCTGCCACCCGCCGGAGCCGCGTTACGATCATGCCGCACTGCTCTGCCATTTTGCGTATTTGCCGGTTTCTTCCCTCATGGATCGTCAGCCGCAGGTGGGCCATATCCCCGTCCAGCCACAGCGTCTCCACCTCTGCTGGACGGATGGTATAGCCGTCGATCTCCATGGATCGTCCCATGCCCTCCAGCTTCCGGGCCGTGGCCTTCCGCAGCCACACCAGATAGGTCTTGTTTACTTCCCCCCGGGGATGCAGCAACCGATTGGCCAGATCCCCATCGTTGGTCAAAAGCAGCAGGCCCTCGGAGTCCATATCCAGCCGGCCCACCGGATAGATCCGCCTGCCGCAGTCCACCAGATCCATAACCGTCCGTCGGTCCTTTTCGTCAGACACTGTAGTCACATAGCCCCGGGGCTTATGCAGCATGATGTACACCGGTTCTTCCCGGGACGCCACAGGCGTCCCATCCACCAGGATCCGGTCCCGGCCATCATCCGCCGTATCTCCCAACCGGCAGACCTGGCCGTTCACCGTGACCCGGCCCTGGAGGATCAATTCCTCCGCCTTTCGCCGGGACGCAATTCCGCAGCGAGATAAAATCTTTTGCACCCGTTCCTGCATACCGCTTTGCTCCTTATCCCGATATTTTTTCCAACAGCTTATCCCAGAATCCGGGTTCCTCTGGCAGCTGCTCCACCGATGCTGCCGCATAGACCGGCGTCTGTCCCACCAGCCGTCCGCCCACATAGGCCTGCAGGGTACCCATGGTGGTCCCCTGCTCCACCGGCGCATAGACAAAGGGGGCAGTGAGCAGACGGTACTCCGCCGTCTCTTCCTCCAGCATGGTATATGCCAGCGTATCCTCTGCCACGAGGGGAACAGAATCCGAAAGTCCGGAAATCACCGGCATCTGCCCCACTTCCTCCCCTTCTGTCACCAATGTCCGGGAACTGTAGAGGGAAAACCCATAATCCAGCATCTGGGCATGGTCGCTCCAGTCCGACGGAGCATGGATGGTCACAGACACGAGACAACGCCCATCCCGTTCCGCTGCTCCCACCAGGATCCGTCCGGCCTGTTTGGTAAAGCCTGTTTTGACCCCCATCGCGCCTGGATACTGCCACAAGAGCTTATTGTGGTTGGTCATACTGTGTCCCGCACAGGCATAGGACTTGGCCGAAACGATGGTACGGAAATCCGGATTTTGCAGGGCTGCCACCGTAATCTGCCCCAGACTTTCCGCTGTGGCATAATGTCCCTCTTGGTCCAGGCCGTTGGGGTTGGCAAAATGGGTGTTCTGTAGGCCCAATTCCTCTGCCTTCCGGTTCATCTCCTCCGCAAAAGCCTCGATACTTCCGCTGACATAGATGGCCAGGGCCACTGCCGCGTCGTTGCCGGAGGAGAGCATCAGACCGTAGAGCAGATCCTCCACCGTCAGCTGTTCCCCTTCCTTGAGATACATGGAGGAGCCCTCCACCCCCACGGCCTCCGCAGGAATTTCCACCACCTCATCCAGCTCTGCCTGCTCCAGAACCACCAACGCCGTCATGATCTTGGTGGTACTGGCGATCAGACTGGGATCCTGGGCGTTTTTCTCCCAAAGGATCTGCCCGGTATCGCCGTCCAGCAAGGCGGCACTGCGGGCGGACACCTCCAGTCCCTGGACCGAAGGCATATAGAGGAGGATGGCCGCAAGCAAAGATGCAGCCATCCGAATCGTTTTTTGTTTCATACTGCATCACCGGATACAGTATCTCCCCGAAAAACGCTTTTATTCCTACGTTTCTCCAACGGTGTCCGCAGACTCATCCTTCTTTTTGGAGACCATGTGGCTGACCTTGTTCACCACATCGGGCACCAGATCAATGACTCGCTCGGCCACCGTGGAGGCAGGCTGATCCACCGACAGCACCCGTACCGTGCTCTCCTGGATCACCAGAAACGACACCGGCGTAATGCTCACGCCCATACCGGCTCCGCCGTACAGGGCAGAAACAGCAGCGTTTTCTCCTGCG
>CBCTLT010000269.1:0-3332 GCA_965147785.1 uncultured Oscillospiraceae bacterium | reverse complement strand
CGCCCCAGAGGGCTGCGCCGGCCACGGCGATCCATGCGGTGATGGTGGAGAAGCCGTAGAGCATATTGCTGTTCCAACCGTTCTGGACGGCAAATACGTCAATGACCACGTTCAGAGAGTCGTTGATGAGGGAGGAATCCAGGAAGATGCAGAGGAAGGTGAGAATCAGAATGCCCCAGCCCTTGAGGCCGAAATTGGCGCTGATAAGGGAGATGTCTTTCTCCTGCTTTTTTGTATCCATAACAATTATTTCTCCTTTTTCGATCCGGAGGAGCAGGCCGCTCCTCCGGATGTTCTCAAATTACCCTTGGTCAGGGGGTGTGAGAATGAATTAGAGGTTCATGGCGGCGTAGAAGGCTTCCTTGGTAGCCTCTTCCACGGTCCGGGCCCGGACGCAGTCGCCGATTTCCACCACATCGGCAGCGGTGCCGATGAAGGAATCCGCCTCGGCGGCCTTGGCTTTCATGCCGGCGGCCAGGATCACGTCGTCGGCGGTGACGGTATACTCCGCCCCATCCTTGGCGTAGGTCACAGAAGTGGCGGTGACGGAGACGCAGCGAGCGCCTGTCAGGGTGACGAAGTTGGGCTCCTTGTCGATTTCCACCATCAGTTCGTCCCGATGGGTCTTGGAGGCGTCGGGGGCCAGGGCGGACTGCATCTCAATGACGGTGACCTTTTTGCCCAGCTTTGCCAGGTGCAGGGCCGTTTCGCAGCCCACCTGACCGCCGCCGATGACAATGACGGTCTTGCCCAGTTTGTCTTCGCTGCCGTAGACGGAGGTGGCCACTTTGGCGTTCTCCACCCCAGGCACCGGCAGAATCAGAGGCTCTGCGCCGATGGCCACCAGCACCGCGTCGTAGCCGGAGAGCATCTCCGGGGTGGCCTTGGTGCTGAGCTTGACCTGGATGGGCCGCTTCTCTACCTGGTCGATGAGCCACTTCTTGTAGCCCGCCAGGGGGTACTTGAAGGACACATAGTCCGCAAATATGATGGCGCCGCCCAGATGATCCTTCTGCTCAAACAGCGTCACCTGATGGCCCCGATCGGAGGCGAGACAGGCTGCCTTCATACCGGCAGGGCCGCCGCCGATGACCGCTACCTTCTTGGCGGGACCGGGGGCCTTCACCAGCTTGGACAGGTAGGCGTCCATGCCGGCCTCCGGATTGACGGCACACTGGAAGTGGTGGCCGTACACCGTGGAGTCGTGGCACCGCATACACTTGATACAGGGGACCACGTCCTCCCCCTTGCCAGTCTGGGCCTTGTGGATCAGCTCGGGATCGGCGATGAGGCTCCGGGCCATGGTGACCAGGTCTGCCTTCCCCTCCCGAATGATGGCCTCCGCGGAATCCAGGGAGTCCACGGCACCCAGGGCCACGATGGGCACATGGATCCGGCCTGACTTCTTGAAGGCCTCCGCCACTTCGATGTTGGGCATGGGGGGCCGGAAGCCGCAGGGATGGACCCAGGTCATCCACTTGGGATTGTGCATACCGGCGGAGACCTGGAGGATGTCCAGGTGATCCTGGATCAGCTCGCCGATGCGGATACCTTCTTCAATGTCGATGCCGCCCTCTTCAAACTCAGTGCCGGAGATGCGGACCTCGATCAGAAGCTTCTTGCCCACTCTGGCCCGGATGGCGTCCAGGATTTCAATCAGATAGCGGCAGCGGTTCTCCGTAGAGCCGCCGTACTCGTCGGTACGCTTATTGGTCAGGGGGGACAGGAACTGAGCCAGAGGCACACTGTGGCCGGAATGGATCAAAATGGCGTCAAAGCCGCAGTCCACCAGATCGGCGGCAGCCTGAGCCCACTCCTCCTTGAAGGCCTCCATGGCTTCCCGGGTGATCTCATGGCCGGTGGCCCAGCCCATGATGGAGCAGCCGTCAGAGACGGTATAGCCCTCGGGGAAAATGCCGATGAGCTCCATGGAGATTTTCGCCCCGTAGAAATGGACCCGCTCCACCAGCTCCATGAGCTTGTTGCGGTGGTTGGGCTGATTCACGTCCCAGGCGGTGTTCTGGCCGTCGTCGGTGACGTCCTTGCCAGTTTTCAGGCCGGCCACGGTGACCATGCCCACTCCGGCCCGGGCCCGGGACTCAAAGAAGGCCATGGCATCCTCCGAGGGATACAGCTCCCCATTGGACAGGGAATGCATGGTGGAGGGGGCGGAGACAATACGGTTCTTAAACAGGACGCCGCCGATACGGGTGGGCGTCATGCTGTAGGGATAATTGTTCATGGAATCAGTACCTCCTTACATCACAGGCTGGGGTCGATCAGGATCTTCAGCATACCCTTCCGGTCCTTCCGATCCAGGCCCTTTTCCACGGCGTCCTCCAGGGAGATCACATCGGTGACCATGCCCGGGAAGTGCATCTTGCCGGAGGCCACCATATCCAGATAGATCTGGACGTCTTCCTGGGTGTAAGTGAAGGAGAACTGGAAGTTGGGCTCGTGGATGGAGAACTGGCCGGGCACCAGGCCGTGCATCTCATCCTGGATGGTGCCGATGATGGCCACCTGTCCGCCGGGCTTCACGCAATGATAGACGCAGTTCTGGAGGGAGGTCATATTGCCGGCGCACTCGTAGACCACGTCGGCTCCCACAGGAGAGCCCAGGATCTTCTGGATCTCACCGGCCAGATCGGGGCACTCCTTGGAGTTGATGAAATAGTCGGCGCCGTAGGCACGGATGATGGGCTCCTTGGAGGAGGTGGTGCCCAGGGCAATGATCTTATTGGCGCCAGCGGCCTTCAGGCACTGGATGGCTGCCAGGCCGATGGGGCCGGTACCGGAGACCACCACGTTGTCGCCGAACTTGAAGGCGGAATTCCGCACCCCGTGGAGGGACACGCAGATCACGTCAAAGAGGACGGCGTCCTTCAGATCTACGCCCTCGGGGACCTTCACCAGCATGGTGTGCTTCACGTCCCGGACCAGCAGGTATTCCGCATAGCCGCCGTCGGGACCACCGATGCCGGCAGTGCGGGGGAAGCCATTGATGCAGATGTTGGTCTTGCCCTGACGGCAGGAGGGGCAGTCCTCAGCACAGTGGGAGGGAGGTCCGCAGAGAATCTTGTCGCCCACCTTGTAATCGGTGACGCCTTCGCCCACTTCCACAACAGTACCTACATTTTCATGGCCCAACACCATGGGCAGCTGTACGAAGGGAGGCACAGCGCCGGACTGGAAAAACTCCACATCGGTGCCGCAGATGCCCACATAGTTGATCTTGACCACCAGCTGGTTGGGACCAGCCTTGGGCACCTCTTTCTCGATGAGGCGGGCATCTTGCTTGCCGTACAGTGCGATTGCTTTCATGATAAAAA